>DASTJZ010000076.1:0-9737 GCA_035716185.1 Candidatus Dormiibacterota bacterium | reverse complement strand
AATATCCGTCACGCCGCCGATCTAGCGCGTTTGCTCCCGGGCGAGGACCCGAAGACGGAGCGCCAGGACGACATTGAGCACTGGATCGTCACCTATCGCGAACTCACGGCCTATAATCGCGAGTTGATCCGGCGCCTTGCCCGCCCGGCAGCATCACCCGATCCGGTTCACGCTGCGCCTGAGGCGCTGGATTTGCCGCTCGCCCAGGCGCATGCGTTACGGATTCGCCTCCGCCTCTACTACTGGATGGCGCGAGGCCGCCGGCTCCGGAAGTCTTCGATCGCCAAGGTGAAACACTGATCCGCCGCCACCGCCAGGGTGGCGGACTCGGCGTCATGCGCCTTGCGTAAGCGCCTAGAGTAGCCTCATGGCCGAGCCGAAAGACATCGTCGTGATCGGCGGTTCGGCAGGGGCGATCGAGGCCTTGACCAAGCTTGTTGGGCGACTGCCGCCCGACCTGCACGCTGCCGTCTTCGTGGTGGTGCATACCTTTCCCGTCGGGGACAGCATGCTACCCGCGATTTTGAGTCGTGGCAGCACCCTGACCGCGCAAATCCCGAAGGACGGCGATCCGATCGAATGCGACCGCATCTACGTCGCTCCCAAGGACTGCCACCTGCTGATCGAAGGCGGCCGTATCAAGCTCAGCAGTGGGCCGAAAGAAAGCGGGCATCGGCCGGCAATCGACCCGCTATTTCGCAGCGCGGCGCGCGCCTTCGGCCAGCGAGTTGTCGGCATCGTTTTATCCGGCACCCTCGACGATGGGAGTGCGGGCTTGCGCCTCATCCGCAGGCACGGCGGGACGGCGATCGTCCAGGACCCGCGGGAAGCACTGTTCCCGCAAATGCCGCTCAACGCCATCGATGCTGCGCACCCACAGCACGTCGCGCCGATCGTCGAGATCGCGCAGCTAATTGCCAGTCACACCGCACCCAAAAGGAAAGGAGGTGAACAAGCGGAGGCGATGACCGAAGCGTTGAATCCTAACGGAGGCCAAACGCCAATCGGCGCCGACGACATCGCGGGCCATCCCACGGGGATCGCTTGCCCCGAATGTCACGGCGTCATGTGGGCCGCAGAGGACGATGAGTCGCCTGAATTCCGATGCCGCGTCGGACATGCCTACTCATCCGAAGGGTTCCTCGAAGCGCACGCCGAGAGCGTCGAAGCGGCCCTCTGGGCTGGAGTCAGGGCACTTGAGGAGCAAGCCTCGCTCACCAGGCACCTGTCTGGTAAGGCTGACCGACGGGGCGACCGCCTGTCGGCCGCCAGGCTGCAGGAACGGAGCGACGCGTCGAACCAGCAGGCGAGGATGATCGAGGCGATGCTCCTCACCCGGGCGGCGAAGCCCGCCTGAGTGGAATCAGGCGCCGGCTTCGGCTTCGGCCTCCATCAGGAGGATGAGGCCGCGACGGCCGCTGGTGTCCGCCATCGGGGCCGTCTGCAGCCGGCAGGTAAATGGTTTGCCGCGCCGGTTGATGGCACGGACGCGAAACTCGTGAGGGCCCTTACCGTCGGACAGCACCTCGCGGATCGGCGTGGCGATTTCCGTCATCGGCAAGCCGATGTCCAGGCCGAGCAACGGCTGACCGACCGCTTCCTCCGCTCGGACGCCCCATAGATCCTCAGCGCGGCGGTTCCAGAGCCGAATCCGCAAGTCCCTGTCGAGGACCGCAATCCCCAGTTGAAGATTGGACATGATCTGTTGCAAGAAGGTATTGACGTTGTCCAGCTGTGAGCTGCGCTGCTGCAGCTCGGTGTTGATGGCGCCAAGCTCGGAGTTGGTCGATTCCAGCTCTTCGTTCATCGTCTCCAGTTCCTCGTTGCTGGACTGCAGCTCTTCATTGGTGGTTTCCAGCTCCTCGACGGTGGACTGCAGCTCCTCGTTGGTGGTCTCGAGCTCTTCGTTCGTCGCCTGAAGCTCTTCCGACGTCGTTTCCAACTCGTGCCTCGAGCGGTCCAGCTCGCGCACTATCCGGTTGTAGCTCGTAACGTCGCTAAAGGTGATGCCGGCGCCCAGGATCGTGCCGTCGCTGGCGACCAGGGGACTGATTTCGACGTCGAAATACACGACATCCTCGCCGTTCGTGCGTCGCTCCACGTCACGCGCAAGGACCGGTCGACGATCGCGATACGCCTCGTCGATTCGTGACCGGAGCTCGAGCGGAAGATATGAGACCTCGAGATCCTGCAAGGGGCGGCCAACATCCGCCGCGACCAGCCCGAATAGCGATCGCGCCCGGGCATTCGTCGAAAGGACGAAGCCGCCGGCGTCGACCACGACCTGCGCCACAGGACTGGCGTCGGCGACCGCCTCGCTCATCCGGCTCTGCCGGTTGCCGTAATTGGCCGGATCGAGGCTGCCGGCGTCTGCCAGCACGAGCAGGCGCTCACGGAGACTGACCTTCGGCACTTTGGTGAAAACGCGCTGCTTGAGTTCGGCCGGCACGAAAAGGGCATCGCGGCTGAGCAGCATCTCGGCCTTACCAAGGAACAGGTAACCCTTGTCGTTCAGTGCGTAATGAAACCTGGCCAGGATCTTCCCCTGCGTCTCGGCGTCGAAGTACATCAGCGTGTTGCGACAGATCAAGAGGTCGATCCGCGAGATCGGCGCGTCGCGGAGGAGATCATGACGCCCGAAGATGATGGAGCGCCGCAGCTCGGCCCGCAGCATGTAATGGGCTCCGACCTGCTCGAAATACTTGTCGCGATAAGACTGCGGAACCTCTTCCAGCTGGCCCACCTGCGCCCGACCCAGTCGAGCCTGGCTCAGCGCCTCTTCATCGACGTCGGTCGCATAGATCTTGGCTCGGTCCCGGAACTTGCTACTGCCCAGCGCCTCGCTCAGCTGCATCGCGATCGTGTATGCCTCCTCGCCTGACGAAGCGCCTGCGCACCAGACCCGGATCAGTTCATGGCGTTCTTTGCCGTCGATCAGCCGAGGCAGGATTTCCTGTCGGAGGTATTCCCAGGCGGCGGCGTCACGGAAATACGAGGTCACATTGATCAGGATGGTGTTGAAGAGGGCTCCGAATTCGTCGTGATGCGTCTGCAGGTACTCGATATAGGCGGCGTAATCCTTCGCGCCCACCTGGCTCATCCGCTTAGCGACTCGCCGCTGCAACGAGCTGCGTTTGTACCCACTGAAATCGAAGCCACGGGTCTCGAGCAGGTACTGCAGCAGTTGCTCGAAGGTGGGATCGCGTCCTTCGTCGGTCATTCGGCCATCCCCTTCATTACGAGGGTAACCAGTGCCGGCGGAATCTCGGCAAGCGGCAGGATGAAGTCGACGTGGCCAGTCTGGATCGCAGCTGCCGGCATCCCAGGAAACTCCGCCGTCTTTTCATCCTGTGCGATTACCGTCCCACCCATCTTCTTGATGGCCGCCACGCCCATCGAACCATCTTTGCCGCTGCCGGTCAAGACCACGGCGATTGCCCGATCTTTGTAGCTGCCAGCCACGGACTCGAAGAGCAGGTCCGCGCTTGGCCGCACGAAATGCACCAGCTCGGATTGGGTCAAGGAGAGGCTGCCGTCCGGGTTCACCAGAAGATGCCGGTCGGGTGGGGCGATATAGACGGTTGCTGGATCGAGGCGGTCGCCTTCGCTAGCCTGCTGCACCTGCAGTGCAGTGCGGCGGCGCAGAATTTCCGCCATCAGGCTCCGATGGCGGGGATCCAGATGCTGGACGACGACGATCGAGGCCGGAAACGCGTCGGGCAGATTCGCCAGTAGGTCTCCGATCGCGCCGATTCCACCCGCCGATGCCGCCAGCGCCACAATGTCAAAGGCGGCCTCCGGGCCACCCCGTGGCACCATCTGGATCAGCCTTTCGGTTTCCCCCTCCAGCGGTCCGCCCACCTGCCGTCCCGTGCTCCTCTCGGCGCTTATCCTACATCCCGGCCGATTTTTGCTTAGGCTTTTGCGCGTTTGCCGCATTAAACTTAGGTGGGATATGTCCATGGCGGCCCTGGCAGTTGCAGGCTTTCCGGGCGGCCCTTTTCTCATCCCGGGCGAGGTTCTTGAGAGTGATGACCCGCAAGACGCCCGCCAATGGATGGCGATCTACCGTGAGCTGGACGCGTTCCTCCAGCGGACGCTCCAGCGGGTTCGAGCAGATGCCCAAGACAGCAAGGGTTCCTCTCTCCCGGCGAACGATGCGGACCAGCGCGCGCTTGAGTTGCATCTGCGGCGCGTTCAATCGCGACTCGAATACTGGGACCGCCGATTCCGGGAGTTGGAGGGGCTGGATCTCGATGTCGAGCGTCGGCGCCTCCACCATGCTGGTCGGAGCGTGCGACTGACGCGTCGGGAGACTCAGCTGCTCGCTTTTCTGGCCCAGCGGCCGGGGGAGTTCTTTGATGCGCGTCAACTGCTCAGGCAGGCCTGGAAAGCTCCCGAGCTCTCGGAGGAGCAGGTCCGGACCTATGTCGTACGCCTGCGGCGTCTCCTTGCGAACGCAGAAGTTCGTGCCCGCCTGGTTAGCGAACCTCGACGCGGGTACGGGTTGGTCTTCAGCTCATGAGCGGGACAAAGGGGAAGAAGGTGACCAACGTCCTGCGGCTTCCTCAGAGCCGAGGATCGGACGGGCACCCGAGTGAGACCGAGCAACGCATGGGGCAAGTGCGCCAGCAGCTGTGGCTTCTCCAGGGCTATAGCGATCTCATGCAAGGGTTGTCCCCGAGGGTGCAGCACCAGGTTCTGAGCGTGCTAGCTGAAAAGACGAGGGAGCTGAGCGAATTGCTCGCGCCCTTCACACAGGAGGAACGCCGGAACCGCCCGGATATCGAACACTACCGGCAGGCGCGACAACGCAGCCGCCAGTTGATCGCGGACTACCGCAGCCTGCTAGGTAAGCTGCACGAGATCGTTGAGACCAGGCCTGAATCCAGCGCATGAACTTTTCCCCCCGCCGCTTGCGGGGGAATCAGGCCCGATTACAGACCTTTCGAGTCGCGCGGAACACACGCAGAAGCCATGGCCCAGCAATTGGGCATCGGTGCCACCCACAGCAGGCGCCAGTGTCGTCCGGTGCGAAGTGCGCGGGCTGCACACGAAAGCTAGAACACGGGACATCCCCTTTCCACCGGGCGCAACACCTATAAACATAGTGTCTCGGGGCGCTCGCCTCGTAGCTAGAAAGACCACTTGGGCAGGTCGGCATCCTCCGAGATGACCGTCGAGTTCGACCATCCGAGCGGCTCCTGCAGGGTGCTCGAGAACACGATCTTGGGCAGCGCATTGAGGCTCTCGTAGTAGGGCTCGTTGTACTCGACGACGAACTCGCGGAATGCGCGGAACGTCGTCGCCCCGTAGAGCAGCACCTGGTCCCTTGCGTACTTCTTCACCAAGTAGTCACGGAGCTCAGGGCCTTCCTTGCCCCAATATCCGGGCCAGCCGTGTGCGGAGCCGTTGCCACCAAGGCCGGTGAAGTAGTCAACGGTCAGGGTGGCCATCAGCGGCTTCCCTGCCGGGCGGGTCGGGTGTTCGTCACGTCGCTACTTGGTGACCGCTTCGTCCCCCCAAAGAAGGGCATCGTGGCGGCCTGCTTCATCCACGAGGCCGCCAGGCGCTCGTCGAGATCGTCCACGGATGCCAGTTCGACGCCCCGAGTGGACTTGCCCATCCCGACGGGAGTCACCGGCGGTTCCGGCTCGAGCTCGGTGCCGCGGATGAACATCAGTTTCACATGGCCGACGAAGGCCCCGGACGAGAAGCACCAGCCCCCGTGCACACAGTAGTACGCCATACCCCACTTCACCGCACGCCGGAGGTCCGATAGGTGCTCGGCCGCCAGGGCATCGATGCGCTCGGCGATGCCGCGCTGTGGCTGTGGCAAGCTGGCGATGTAGGCGAACACTGGCCCGTCGCCTTCCGCGGCCTTCGCGGGGCTTGCCTTGCCCGTCATGGCGACCGGCAGCTTCGTGTCGGACTTGGCGTTGGCGGCGCCCGTGGCTCTAGAGGTTGAATCGCTGGTCATCTCGGCGCTCCTTCAATGGCAGAGAGATTGGATATCATTTACAGACTGACCTCGCGCCTGAAACTAATCGATCCCCGATGAGTTGGGAATCTAGTTTGCGGCCCGGAATGCCAAGTGCATCCGAAAGCGAATGCCGCCCTGAAAGATCCGCACGAACGGCGGCTACGTCCATTCGCCTGGCTTCGTCACGAAACCAAGTCGTTGATCTTCCAGCCGAGACCGATTAGGCTCTCGAGCCGGCCCAGATCGGCTGAGACGAACTGAGAAACGACTCCGCAGGGAGAAGGAACTTAGAACAACTCAGCCAGGACAATGGTGCCGTAATGGCGCGAATCGTCCGCACCGCAGTGCCTGAGACGCAGTACGCGAGACACGGCGACACGCACCTCGCCTATCAGACACTCGGCGAGGGACCACCAGACATCGTCTGGGACCTCGGCACCCCGGGAACGCACGTCGAGCAGATGTGGGAAGAACCGACCTCGGCCCGGTCATTGCGTCGGATTGCGGCGATGGGAAGGCTCATTATTTTCGATCCCCGTGGCAGCGGCCTGTCAGACCCCGTGTCCCCACGAGAGGTTCCAGCCGTGGATGAGCGCGTCGACGACATCTGTGCCGTCCTCGACGCGGTCGGGTCACGGCGAGCAGTCGTTGTGGGGTTCCTTGCGGGTAGCGGATCGGCGATCGTGTTAACGGCAACCCACCCAGAGCGCGTTGAGTCGCTCGTGATCCTCAACGGGTACGCCCGACCCAGGATTGATGACGATTACCCAATCGGCGTTCCCGACGAAGTTATCGATCACATGGTTCAGGCGGCCCTGGCTCCTTGGAGTACAGGAGGGGCCTTGCCGATTTTCGCTGCGTCGATGATGGATGACGGTCGTTACAAAGGCTGGTGGTAAGCCATGGAACGCCTCTCCGCCAGCCGGGGACGACGGCGGCAGGCTTAGCTCCGCAGCGGCGCGGTGCCATGCACTACCGGCGCGCGCGCTGAGTCAGAGCAGCCCCATCGCGACCAGCTCGCGGGCCAGCGCCTCCGTCGGGAGCCTTCGCCGCGCAACGCGGCCTCGGAAATTAGGAGCGGAATTGACGGCAAGCGTGAGGGCAACCTTGGCGTGCGCCAGCTCGTCTACGCTCATTCGTCTGGCCGCCGGGTGAACCGGCGATCGGGTACGAACCACATCAGCGCGACCGCGACAAAAATGCCGTATGCGATCCACGGGCTCACGAAGGCGAGGCCGATTGCCGCGACGTAGAGCACGAGCGAGAGGTATCCCTTGATATCGGACCCGATGGCCCTAGCCAGCCGCGACTCACGGCCGTTCGCCCGAATGAGGGCCCGAACGAGGATCGCGTAGGCAAGACCTGCAGCGAGCGCTACGGCTCCATAACTTGCCGCTGGAAGCGCGTGGCGATACTCGTCTCGAACCCACTCCGTGAGCACCGGGATTAGTGATAACCAGAACAAGAGGAACAGATTTGCCCACATCGCCGCTCCACTGATCCGATTGGCAGCGCGGAGCAGGTGATGGTGATTGTTCCAGTAGATGCCGACGAAGACGAAGCTCAAGATGTACACAAGCACGCCCGGCAGCTGGTCGCGCACCGCGTCCAGGCCGGCACCCTGTGGAGGCCGCAACTCGAACGCCAGGATCGTGATGATCACCGCCATAACCGAGTCGCTGAACGCCTCGACCCGGGTCGTGCCCACCTCGGGCGATAGAGCCGAACGCTCCTCTACCTCTGTCATGGGGCTGATCATATGAAGTAGCGGAAGCGATGCGTCACGCCTGCCTTCTATGAGGGCCAGTCACGCTCACCTGATTCCACGCCAGTCGCGGCATGAGCTCGCATGGGAACGCGGATACGGACGCCGTTCCCTCGCCTGGCCCGCACTCGACCTGACGGACTGCCCATGAACGGAGCGTTCCCTGCGGAGGTGGTCGTTGTCGGCATGGGGCCCTGACGGACAGGCGGCGATCCCGAGCGTTTTGATCCATTTCCAGCGCGGTTGCGGCCCACCCATTCGGCTCAGCTGCGAAGATCGCCTACAGATATATAGGATGCGTCCGTATGCTCCGGAAAACGGCTACTTTGATTGTCAACAGACCGCGACGACCACCTGTAGATATGGCCGACCGGGTCCCCCAACGGAGCTCCGGTCGGCCAACTACGTGCGACCTAACTGGTTGCGCGAATTGCACGCAGAACGACGTCGACCACTATGTCGGGCTTGGTGATTAGACCCAGGTGGCTGGAAGGCCTCGACGAGTTCCTCAAATCGCTTGTGAGCAGTCAGGTCCGGGAGTTGGAGGCACGCCTCTTGAGTGGCCTGACGAGCGACGAGCGTCAGTCTCTCAATCGGGCGCTCCTGACCATCATTGACAACGTGACACGTCACTGAGCAAAGCGGGGCAAGAGCACCCGAGTCCGCTCGGGGTCGCCAGACACTAGGACTATCACCGCTTATTAGTGTTTTCGCATCAACTGTCCGCCCCTCACTCCAAGGTCGCACCTACCGGCATCGGCCCCCACACGGCGTCCTGGAAAAGGCTGATAAATTGCTAGCGGCTCGGTCCTCACGAGACCGAATTCATCTTCTAGTACCTCCCCCGCGGCCCTCTGATACCACCGCGACGGCGGTTCGTCGTGGTATCACCCTTGCTGGCCTGTGGGACAGCGGCGACAATCCGAGCATGACCGCGCCTGCGCGGCTGCAGCGCCTGGTCTGGCCCGTCGCGTTGCTTGTCGTCGTGGCGGCGCTCGCCGACCTCGTCCTTTTCGGGCTTAACGCGACCGCCAGCGGCGCAGCTGTGCTCGGCACTCGTAGCCCCGGGCTCCGCACCCAGCTTCCCGTCTTGGCCATCGCCTTTGCCTTGATCGGCGCTCTGATCGTGTCGCGGCTGCCGGCGAACCCGGTGGGGTGGATCTTCTGGGCCTCCGGGATCGCGTGGGCCATCCAGTCGCTGATGACTGAATACAGCTGGACCGCCGCCAGAGTGGGCCCGCTCCCAGGCGCGACCGAGTCCGGCTGGCTGGCCGCTTTGCTCGATAGGCCCTCTTTCTTGCTGACTTTTACCTTCATTCTGCTGGTCTTTCCGGACGGCCACCTTCCGTCGCGGCGTTGGGCACCCGTCGCGATCGCTGCTGGTGTCCTGATCGCGCTGGGCGGGGTGATCCAACTGATCGCCTGGGCGCCAGCCTACCTGCACAGCGGCTTACCCCCGGACAACGCGCACCTCCCATACGTCGCGGTCCCCGTTGGGCTGCCGGCGGTACTGGCAGGCGTCGTTGGGCTGATCGTCAAGTATCGTCGCGCCGACGGCGATCGCCGGCAGCAGCTCAAGTGGCTTGTCTTTGCTGCCGCCGTCGTCGTGTTTTCCCTTCTCTTCCAGCCGGTGCCCGCGATCCTCATCCTCGTGCCTATTTCGCTTGCAATCGCGATCCTGCGGTATCGGCTGTACGACATCGACCTGGTCATCAACCGGACGCTCACCTATGGCGCGCTGGCCGTCACCATCACCCTCGTGTACGTGGCGGTCGTCGTCGGGGTAGGCAGCTTGATCGGTCGCGGCAGCCAGGCGAACTTCCTTCTTTCGATCGCCGCGACTGCGCTGGTCGCTGTTGCCTTCCAGCCCCTCCGCGCACGCGCGCAGCGCCTGGCCAACCGTCTCGTCTACGGCGAGCGCGCAACGCCGTACGAGGTCCTCTCACGGTTTTCGGAGCGGATCTCGGAGACTGTCGCCAGCGACGAAAC
>DASTJZ010000075.1:0-145803 GCA_035716185.1 Candidatus Dormiibacterota bacterium | reverse complement strand
ATGCGGCGCCGGGTGCGAGATGATCGGCTCTTGGCCGACGACGACATCGGCGCAAAAGGGAGGGGACCACATGCCTGAGCCGTTGACCAGCCGGCAGCGGGAGATCCTGGAGTACCTGCGGTTTCGCCAGAAAATCCGGAGTTATCCGCCGACCGTGCGGGAAATCGGCGAGGCGGTCGGGCTCTCATCGAGCTCGACGGTCCAGAACCATCTCAACACCCTGGAGCGCAAGGGGTATATCCGTCGTGATCCGACCAAGTCGCGCACCATCGAAGTCGTCGACATCGACGAAGTGCAGGCCAAGCTGAGCAAGGTCGTCGCCGTGCCGCTCATCGGCCGGGTTGCCGCCGGGCAGCCCATCCTGGCGGAGGAAAATATCGAGGATCACCTGGTCTTGAGCCAGGAGTTGATCGGGAGCGACAACGCCTTCGCTCTCGAAGTCCGCGGCGACAGCATGAAGGATGCCGGCATCTTCCAGGGTGACTTCGTCGTCGTGCGACCCGGGAAGGATGCGCCCAACGGTAGCATCGTGGTGGCGCGGCTGGAGGACGAGCAGACCAACGAGCCGACCGCCACCGTCAAACGGCTCTACCGGGAAGCCAATCGGGTCCGACTCCAACCCGAAAACGAGGCCTACGAGCCGATCTATACGACCAACGCCCAGCTCGAAGGCCAGGTCGTGGCCGTCGTCCGGCTCCTGCGCTAGGGCTTACGCTCCTTTCGCCTGGCGCTTCGCGCTCGCCGTCTTGTAGCGGTCGAATCGCGGTAACAGGCGGCGCGGCAAGGACCCGCGCATCGCGACCCCGTCGGCCCGGTAATCGACCGCCTCGACGTTGCCGTGGGCGTGAAACTCAGCCTGGAGCGGGTTCTCGCTATACGGCAGAAGCACTTCGATAGGAACCAGGTCGCCGGGCAGCGTGTCGGCAATCGCGCGACCCAGGCCATCGAGCCCGGTTTTACGCAGCGCCGAGATCGGGACGACGGCGGGATACGGTGACCAATCTTCGGCGAGCAGCAGCTCCACCTGGGCCGGCGTCAGCTCATCGATCTTGTTGAGCGCCAGCACCTTGGGTTTGTCCATGGCGCCCAGGTCCTGCAACGTCTCGTGCACCGCCTCCATCTGATCGCGGCCGTTGTAGCGCGTGGCATCGAGCACATGCAGCAGCAGGTCGGCCTCCTGCACTTCTTCGAGCGTCGCCTTGAAGGCGGCGACGAGATCGGTAGGAAGCTTCTGGATGAATCCGACCGTGTCGGTGAAGAGCACCTCGCGCCGATTCGGTAGCCGCACCAATCGCGTGGTCGGATCGAGGGTGACGAACAGCGCATCCTCGATCTGCACGCGCGCCTGGGTCAGCGCATGGAGCAGCGTCGACTTTCCGCTGTTCGTGTAACCGACGATCGCCACCACCGGCAACTCGACGCGCCGGCGCCCGTGGCGTCGCATCGCACGCTGCTTGCGAATCTCCTTGATCTCGCGATCGAGCTCGCGAATCCGGTGCCGGATCCGCTGCCGGTCGCTCTCCAGCTTCTGCTCGCCCGGCCCGCGGGTGCCGATGCCACCGCCCAGGCGGGACAGATCGCGCCCCCCTTGCAGGCGAGGTAATAGATGATGCAGCTGCGCCGCCTCTACCTGGAGCCGTCCTTCTTTGGTGCGGGCGCGCTGGGCGAAGATGTCCAGGATCAATTCCGTGCGGTCGATGACTTTGACATCGAGTTTGCGCTCGAGATTCCGCTGCTGTCGTGGCGACAGCTCCTCGTTGAAGATCAACAGGTCGAAATCGGCCTCGTGCTTGAGGGCGTGCAGGCGATCTGCCTTCCCCTTGCCGATAAAGAGTGCCGGATCGGGCTTCTCTCGGCGCTGGGTATCGGTGCCAACGACGACCACACCTGCCGTTCTGGCAAGTTCACTCAGCTCGAGCATCTGCTCTTCGACGGCAGCCAGTCCCTGATCCTCGTAGTCGAGGGACATCAGATAGGCGCGCTCGCGCCTGCCATTGGAATTCGCAATCAACTCGTTTCTGCCCCCATGATACCCACGCCCAGGCGGCCAAGAACCATCTCGAGATCGGGGAGACACCACTGCACCCGGCGGTCCGCACGGAACCAGGTAAGCTGCCGGCGGGCGTACTGGCGCACCTGCCGAATCGTCGAGAGGCGGGCCGCTTCAAGGGTGAGCCCGCCGTCGAGATACGCGGCCAGCTCAGGATAGCCGTGCCCCAATCGGCGCAGGTCCGCTGCGGGAAACTCACGCCGAATCCGGGCAACCTCGTCCGCCCAGCCGGCATCGATCATGCGGCGCACTCGGGTCTCGATGCGGCGGTCGAGCTCGGGCAAGGGAGCGTCGAGAGCGATGATCGTTGTCGACCATGGCGGCGGATCCGACTCGCGCGCCATGCTGGGCGGACGGCCCGTAACCGCGTGGATCTCGAGCGCCCGGATCAAGCGCCGCGGATTTTTCTGAGCGAGGTCGGCCGCCGCCGGATCGATGCGCCGCAGTTCCATGTCGAGCGCCGCCGCGCCCTCGTGTTCGATCCGCTGCTCGAGGGCGGCTCGAACCTCCGCGTCCGGGGCGGCATCGGCGAGATTCCAGCCATCGAGCAGCGCCCGCAGGTAGAGACCGGTCCCACCCTGCAGCATCGGCAGCCGGCCCCGGCCTGCGATCTCGGCCACTGCGGCCATGGCAAGCCGCTGAAAGTCGGCAACGGTGAACGGCGTGCCGGGGTCCACCACATCCGTCAGGTGCAAAGGCACACCCCTGAGCTCCTCCCGGGTCGGCTTGTTGGTGCCGATGTCGCAGTAGCGGTACACCTGTCGCGAGTCGGCCGAGATCAGCTCGCCGTTGAGGCGCTCTGCCACGGCGATGGCGAGCGCCGTCTTTCCGCTTGCCGTCGGCCCGACGATGGCGACGACAGGTTGTCCGGCTAGGGACGTTTGAACAGGCGCCTCAACTGCTCATCCGCCAGCACCAGTGCGGTCGGTCGTCCGTGGGGACAGCTGATCGGCTCGTCGGTCATCGCCAGCGAGCTCAGCAGCTGCCCCGCAGCCTTCGGGTCCAACCGATCGCCGAAGCGAACGGCGCTGTGGCAGGCGATCAACGCCGCGCTCTCACGCACCCGTCGATCGGGCGTCCGTTCGCCGGCGAGATCGGCGAGGACGAGTTCGAGCACGCGGTCTGCGCGTGACTCCGGCATATCGCTGGGAGTGGCGAGTAGCCGGATCGTGTGCGGCCCAAAGGGTTCGGCCTCGAAGCCCAGCGAGCGCAACCAGCTCTCGTGCTGGCGGAAGGCGGTGAGCTGCGCCGGTGTCAGATCCAGCAGGTGCGGCACCAGCAGCATCTGGCTGCCTGGCGCGTGATCCTGCAGGCGGCGGAGGATGCGATCGAACAACACGCGTTCGTGAGCGGCATGTTGATCAACGAGCACGATCGCGCCTGGTGCTTCGGCGACGAGATATCCCTGCAGCAGCTGACCGACATAGGTCAGCGGCGGAAGCCGTGAGCTCGCCAGCGCTGGGCTGCCCTCGACGGGCTCGGTATCCGTCCCCCTCTGGGGGACGGCAGAGTGGTAGTCGCTCGAGAGCACTGCGGTCTCGCGAAGCTCCAGCACCGGACCCCGCTCGGCCGGCTGCAGCTCGTAGATGGGACTCTGTCGCAACGCCCGAAAGCAGGCCCGCTCCAGCGTCGCGAACATCGCGCCCTCGTTGCGGAAGCGCACCTCGCGTTTGGTCGGATGCACGTTAACGTCGACCTCGAGCGGATCGACCAGCAGGTTCAGCGCGGCCAGCGGAAAGCGGTCGGGCTCGCGCAAGCCCCGGTACGCCTGCTCGACCGCAAAGGCGAGGTTGCGATGGTGGATCCGGCGGCCGTTGACGAGGATGACGATGTGGTCGCGGGTCCCGCGATGCAACGCCGGTGGGCTGATCAATCCGTGGACAGCGGGCTCGTCGATCGAGAGCATCGCCTCCGCCGTTTCTGAGTCATACACCGCCGCGAACGCGGTCCGCAGGTCACCGGTCCCGGGCGTTTCCAGGACGCGTCGCCGATCGAGGTCCAGGCTGAAGGCAATCGATGGATTGCCCAGCGCCAGCTCGGCCGCGATTCGGGCCATCACGGCTGTTTCGGTCGCCGCCTGCCGGAGAAACTTGAGCCGCGCCGGGGTGTTGAAGAACAATCGGCTGACGCTGACGCGGGTGCCTGGCGGACTTCCGCTGGTCCGGGACACGATCGTGATGCCGCCTTCGACCACTACCCGGTATCCCTCTCCCCCATCTCGGAGTCGGCTGGTGGCCTCAACCCGGGCGACGGCTCCGATGCTGGCCAGCGCCTCCCCGCGAAACCCCAGCGTCCGCAGGTTTCCCAGTTCATCCAGCGATCGCAGCTTGCTGGTGGCGTGGCGGTGAAAGGCGAGCCGCAGGTCGGCCGGCGACATCCCAACCCCGTCGTCGACGACCTCGATCAGTTGCTGGCCGGCTCCCTCGATGCGGATCTCGAGCCGCGACGCCCCGGCGTCGATCGAATTTTCCACCAGCTCCTTGACAACGGCCGCCGGCCGCTCGACAACTTCACCGGCCGCGATCCCATCGGCGACCTCCGGTGGCAGAACCGCGATCCTGGCGGCGGCGGCCTCCGCCTCAGGACGGGGCATGCTGCCCCTGCCAGGCGTAGAGCTTCTCCAGCGCGTCGCGCGGCGAGAGGCGCTCCAGGTCAAGCTGTTTGAGCTCGGCCACGACCGGATGGTCGAGCGGCAGGCTCAGCTGCGCACTGGCTTCCGGTCGCTCGAGCGGCCGCTGCCCCTCGAGGTCGCCAAGGACCTGGCGCGCTCGCACGACCACCTGGCGTGGAAGGCCAGCGAGCTCAGCAACATGGATGCCGTAGCTCCGATCGGCGCCTCCCTCCACCACCTGGTGCAAGAAGATCACCCGTTCCCCTTCCTCACGCACCTCCATCCGAAAGTTGCGCAGGCGCGGCAGTCGCTCGGCAAGGGCGGTCAGCTCGTGGTAATGGGTGGCAAATAGCGTGAGCGAATGCACCTGCGGCGCGTCGTGAAGATACTCCAGAATTGCCTGCGCGATGCTGACCCCGTCGTAAGTGCTCGTGCCGCGACCCACCTCGTCGAAGATCACCAGGCTGCGCCGCGTGGCATGCGCCAGGATGTGCGCCGTCTCCACCATCTCCACCATGAAGGTGGAGAGGCCGCGGGCCAGCTCGTCGTGGGCGCCCACTCGGGTGAAGATCCGATCGCACAACCCGATGGCCGCCTGCGCGGCCGGGACATAGCTCCCCACCTGCGCCAGCAGGACGATGATGCCGGCTTGACGCAAGTAGGTTGACTTGCCGGCCATGTTTGGCCCGCTGAGCAAGACGATTTGTGCCTGCCCGGGATCGAGCCGCAGATCATTCGGCACGAACCGTCCGGGTCCGAGCGCTGCCTCCACCAGTGGATGGCGCCCGCCGACGACCTCGATACCGGGCTCCTCGCGCAGGCTCGGCCGGGCCCAGTGGTGACGCGAGGCAATGGTGGCGAGGGCGGCGATCGCGTCCAGCTCTCCGAGCCAGGCCGCCGTCTCGAGCAGATCGCTGCCGGCGGCCGCGATTTCCCGGCAGAGGTCGCTGAAGAGCGTCAGCTCGCGCGCCAGCATCGCGCTCTTCGCATTGAGGACGAGGCTCTCCTTCTCCTTGAGCTCCGGCGTGACATAGCGTTCCCCGTTGACCAGCGTTTGCTTGCGCACGTAGTCCTCTGGCACGGGCTCGCGATTCGCGTGGCTGATTTCCAGGTAGTAGCCGAACACCTGGTTGAACCCCACCCGGAGTGATCGAATCCCGGTGCGCTGCCGCTCCGTCTGCTCGAGTCCAGCGATCCAGTCACGCGCGGCGCGGGAGCCGTCGCGAATCGCGTCGAGCTCGGCATCGAAACCCGGACGAAAGATGCCCCCGTCCTTGAGCGTGCCCGGCACCTCCTCAACCAGCGCACGATCCAGTGCCCGACTGATTTCGAGCAGATTCGGTGAGGGCAACGGCGATAGCCGTTCGGACCATCGTGCAGCCGACCGACGAATCGCCGGCAAGCTTGCCAGCGCCTTGCCCAGCGCCTGCAAGTCCCGGGGCGTCGCGAGCCCCTGGCCGATTCGCGACGTGATACGTTCCAGATCCGGCAGGCCGCGCAACTCCGACTGGAGGCGCCCCCGTCCTGGCGGATCCTCGACCATCGCGGCAACCCGGCTCAGCCGTTCCTCGAGCGGGGCTCGGGCGCGGAGCGGTTGATCCAGCCAGCGGCGCAGCACGCGGCCACCCATCGAGGTGACCGCCTCGCGCACGATGAACCCGACCAGGTCATCCGCCATAGAGGCATCGCGTGGCGAGAGCCCAAGGCTGCGTCGGGTGGCGGGGTCGAGGTGCATGATGGCCTGCGGATGCTCGGCATGGAGCCGGACCAGACCCGGCTCCAGCTTGAGATGCACCCGCTCCGCATAGCGGAGCGCCGCGTTCGCCGCGGCCAGCGCCTCAGGCCACTCGTCACAGCCAAAGGCTGCCAGCGTCTCGACGCCAAGCAGGGTCAGCAAACGATCGACCGCCGTTCGCGCATCAAAATCCTGTGGGCTGACCCAGCTGACGGGCGTGAGGCCGATGACGCCCATCAACCGGGCGCGGTCCTGTTCCGAGGCGATCAACTCCGCCGGTTGCAGGCGAGCGAGCTCGTCGCCCAACGCGTCGTCCGTCGGTTCAACCCTGGCAAGCGCCAGCTCCCCGGTCGAACAGTCGAGTGCCGCAATTCCGTGGAAATGGGTGCGCAGGCAGATGGCCACTGCGTAGTTCGCACTGCCTTGCAAATAGGCGTCCTCCAGCACCATGCCCGGGGTGAGCACCCGCACCACCTCGCGCCGAACCAGGCCGCGCGACGTGGCGGGGTCCTCGACCTGGTCGCAGAGCGCGACCCGATATCCCGCCCTGAGGAGCTTGCCGACGTAACTCTCATACGCGTGGTAGGGCACACCCGCCAGCGGAAAGCGCTGGCCCTTGCCGAGCTCGCGCGAGGTGAGGGTGATGCCCAGGATCGGCGCGGCGCGCTCCGCGTCCTCGCCGAACGTCTCGTAGAAGTCGCCCAGCCGGAAGAGCAGGATGGCGTCCGGATGTTCGCGTTTGACGCGCAGGTACTGTTCGAGGAGGGGACTGGGCTTCAGTGCGCTCGCCTAGTTGAGGACCGGGCCCTTCAACTGCCAGGCACTGGCCTGTTCGATCGTGACCCGGCGCACGGTACCGACCTCGGCACCCAGCGGTGCGCTGCCAACCACGACCTTGTTCTGCCGGCTGCGACCGCTGAATTCGCCATCCTCAGTGCGCTCCACCAGGACCTCCACGGTCTGGCCGAGCCAGCGGCGGTTGGCCTCTTCGGCGATGCGTCGTTGCGCCTCGAGGAGGACATTGATGCGGCGCTTCTTTTCCTGGGGAGAGACGTCGTCGGCTTGCCGGGCCGCAGTCGTCCGGGGTCGTGGTGAGAAACCCTGGATGTGCACCACGTCGAACTTGATCTCCTCGAGCAGATCGACCGTGGCGCCAAACTGTTCCTCGGTCTCGCCGGGATAACCGACGATCACGTCCGTTGACACCGAGAGATTGGGAATCAGCGCGCGAGCGTGGGCGATGATGGCTCGATATTCGTCGCGGGTATAGCGGCGGCGCATGTGCTTGAGGATCGCGTTGTCGCCGGACTGGAATGGCAGGTGCAAGTGTTCGCATACTCGCGGCAGATCGCGAATGGCAAAGAGCAGATCGTCGTGCACGTGACGCGGATGCGAGGTGAGGAAGCGCACCCGCCAGATTCCCGGAACTCGTTCGACCGCCTCGAGCAAATCGGCCAGCCGCGCCCCGCTGCCGGGATCGCGGTAGGAGTTGATGGTCTGCCCCAGCAGGGTGACTTCGCGGACGCCCTGGTAGGCGAACAACCGAACGTCTTCGACGATGTCCTCGAGCGGTCGGCTGCGCTCCGTGCCGCGGACGAACGGCACGATGCAGAAGCTGCACACCTCGTTGCAGCCGAAGATGGCCGGCACGTAGGCGGTCAGTCCGTGCTGGAGCACTGCCCCGCCCGTCTGCGCCGGATCCGTCTCGTACTCCCCCTGGAGGTCCTGGATGAAGGCCTCGTACTCGCGCATGTCGAAGCGATAGTCGAGGTCAGGCAGGCGCTCGAATAGCCGATCTTTCTCACGGTTTGCCATGCAACCGGTCATGGCGATCGCCCGCCCCGGCCGCGCCTGTTTCCATCCCTTGAGCTCGCGGAATCTCCCGTAGGCCTTCTGTTCGGCGTTCTGCCGCACGCTGCAGGTCACCAGGATCGCGATGTCGGCCTGATCGAGGTCCGAGACCGCGCTGAAACCAGCGGCCGTCAATCCTTGCGTCAGATAGTCGGCGTCGGACTCGTTCATCTGGCAGCCGCTTATCCACAGGTGGAAACGCTGACCCGAGGGTGGGCGCTTCCGGCCATGCGGCCGCGGGCGCGCGAAGCTATGCGGCTCGAAGCTTAGGGGCGCGCCAGGAATACGTAGCCTGGGCGGCGCCGTCGACTCCGGCATCGAGCGAGTTTAGCGCGATTCGACCAGCAGCCGGATCCCGGTTCGCTCTTCGCCATCGATCGAGATATCGATAAAGGAGGGGATACACACGAGGTCGATCCCTCCGGCGGCGACATACCCGCGCGAAATGGCAATGGCCTTGACCGCCTGGTTAATGGCACCGGCCCCGATGGCCTGCACCTCGACCCGGGTCTGGCTGCGGACCACCCCGGCGATCGCGCCGGCCACTGCGACGGGCTTGGAGGTTGCGGAGACCTTGAGGATCTCAATGGCGTTGCGCGTCGTTCGGGGAACGCCAGCCGCTGGGCTGGCTGATAACGTCCTCTCCCCTGTCGAGCCGTTCGATGGCGGTGTTGTTTCCAGAGTGTCCATTTATTCTACGGAGGATGCGAGATCGAACGTCTGATTGCCCCTCGACACCTTAACCCCAAGTGCAGAGGTCGTCAAGCGCCTAAAGGGCCTCGGTCTCCCGATCGATCCGCTCTACGCTCTCCGCTTTGCCCGAAAGGGCATCGATTCGGGCAAGAACCGAGTTGAACTGGACCGGTCCCTCGGCGACCTTGAAGCGGTAAGGCACGCCGGTCAGGAACCGCTGCAGGCTGGCCTCGCGATCCATGCCGATGACCGACTGTTTGGGGCCGACCATGCCAAGATCGGCGACGAAGGCGGTCCCCCCTGGGAAGAGGCGGGCATCCGCAGTGGGAACATGCGTGTGGGTCCCGAACACGAAGCTGGCCCGACCGTCCAGGTACCAGCCCATGGCAATCTTCTCCGAAGTGGCCTCGGCATGAATGTCCATGACTCGGACTCGCGCGGTGCCGGCCTGGCGGAGGACATCGTCGGCAGCCTTGAAGGGCGAGTCGATGGGTG
Organism: Candidatus Dormiibacterota bacterium; assembly: GCA_035716185.1. Lineage (GTDB taxonomy): Bacteria > Chloroflexota > Dormibacteria > CF-121 > CF-121 > CF-13. Next base: position 136,368 of record DASTJZ010000075.1, on the reverse strand, counting down.
GCATGAAGAGCTGCCCCTGCACGTTGCCGATCAAGACCTGCCCTTTCTCGCCAAGGTCATGACAGAACCATCCCTTACCCGGCGCCGCCGAGGGATAGTTATGGGGGCGAAGAATGGGTCGGTGATCGAAGCCGGTCATCATCTCGCGCTGGTCCCAGATGTGATTGCCGGAGGTCAGTACGTCGATCCCCAGGTTGAACAGGTCCTCGGCGATCTTCGGCGTCAGACCGAAGCCGCCGGCCGCGTTTTCGCCATTGGCCACCACTAGGTCGATGGCAAACTCTCGACGGAGCTGCGGCACGAGCTGCGCCACGGCCTCGCGTCCAGGGCGGCCGATGATGTCGCCGATCGCCAGCACGGTCACGAGCATTGGCCGATCGTAACAAGGGCGGATCGATCGAGGCGCTGCTCCGTGACCTGTCCCGCACCACGATCGGTTCGACGTTCAACCAATTCCGTGACGCTGGACCCGATGACCTGCCGGGCGCGCCGGCCATTCGGCTCGCCAATCTTCGGCACTACCTCGAGGAGCGCGAGAGTGCCGACATCATGGCGGTCGGCGAAGCCGCCGGCTATCAGGGAATGCGTTGGTCGGGCATCGCCTTCACCAGCGAGTTCGACCTGTTGCGCTGGGGCGGGCCGTACCGCCGCTCGAGCCGCCGGGATAGGCCCTGGAAGGAACCCTCCGGAACCATCGTCCATGGCGTCCTGGAAGAGGTCGGTGCCGAACGACGGGTGATCCTGTGGAATACCGTGCCTACCCATCCGCACCTCGCTGCGAAGCCGCTGTCCAATCGGCGACCGACGCGCGAGGAAATCACGGCCGGCATGGTGTTTGTCGAGCGCCTGGTCGGTATCGTCCAGCCGCGTCAGCTGATCGGCGTCGGCCGGATCGCCTGCGCGGCCCTTCCGGGGGCGAGCTACGTGCGCCATCCAGCGCAGTCCGGCGCTACAGCCTTCCGTCAGGGAATGCGCGATGTGATCACGTCGCTTGGCTAGTCTGGAAAGTCAGGGCGCGTCGGTCGAGACCTGGTAGTAGGAGGCATACGGCGGCTGTAGGTAAATAAAAAGAGGCGGCCCGAATGGGTCGCCTCTTTCTTGTTACTTGGCGAATTCGACGATACGGGTCTCGCGGATCACCGTTACCTTGATCTGGCCTGGATAGCTCAGCTCGCCTTCGATTCGCTTCGCGATATCGCGGGCGAGGATCTGGGCTCGGCTGTCGTCGATGGTGTCCGGCTTGACGATGATGCGGATCTCCCGACCCGCCTGAATCGCAAAAGACTTCTCGACGCCGTCGAACGAGTTGGCGATGCTCTCGAGCTTCTCCAGCCGTTTGATGTAGGTCGTCAGGGTTTCCCGCCGGGCGCCGGGCCGTGCCGCGGATACCGCGTCGCAGGCAATCGTGAGGATCGCCTCGAGATTGGTCGGCTCGACGTCCATGTGATGGGCCGCCACCGCATTGACGAGCGCGTCTGGTTTGCCGAGGCGCTTGAGGAGTTCGCCGCCGATGATGGCGTGTGAGCCCTCGACCTCGTGGTCGACGGCCTTGCCAATGTCGTGGAGGAGTCCGGCTTCTCGAGCCAGCGCCACGTCGGCGCCAAGCTCCGATGCGACCATTCCGCCGAGGAATGAGACCTCTTTGCTGTGGGTCAGAACGTTCTGGCCGTAGCTGGTCCGAAAGGCCAGCGTCCCCAGCAATTTGACGAGCTCTGGATGAAGGCCGGTGACGCCGGTCTCGAACATGGCTTGCTCGCCCTCTTCGCGGATCCGGTTCTGGACGTCGCCCCGCGCCTTCTGCACCATCTCTTCGATCCGGGCCGGATGAATCCGGCCGTCGACGAGCAGGTGATTCAGGGCTACCCGAGCGACCTCCCGGCGGACGGGGTCGAAGCCGCTGAGGATGACGGCTTCCGGGGTGTCGTCGATGATCAGGTCGACGCCGGTCGCGTGTTCGAGCGCTCGAATGTTTCGGCCTTCTCGGCCGATGATGCGCCCTTTCATTTCATCGCTGGGAATCGCCACCACCGAGACTGAGGTCTCGGCCGTTTGTTCGGCGGCGACCCGCTGCATCGCGGTGACCAAGATGTTCCGGGCGCGCTTTTCGCTCTCCTCCTTGACGATCTCTTCGCCCTCACGAATCTTCTGGGCGATCTCCTGGCTGAGTTCCTTTTCAAGGTTGGTGAGGATGGTTGTCCTCGCTTCCGCTCGCGTCATCCCCGAAATTCGCTCCAGCTCTTTGACCTGCTGGGCCAGGGCATCGTTGACGCGCTCCCTCGTCCTCCCGATCTCCAACTCTTTGGCGGTGATCGCCTGTTCTTTCCGGTCGAAGTCTTCGAGTTTTCGGTCGATCGATTCTTCTTTCTGCTGGACCCGGCGTTCCGAACGCTGGATCTCAGCGCGTGCATCGCGTACCTCCTGCTCTAGAGACATGCGGATGCGGTGAGCTTCCTCTTTGGCCTCGAGGACCGTCTCCTTCATCCGGGTTTCGGCATCCGCCAGCAGCTTCTCGCGCTCCGCAGTGGAGGCAAGGTCTCGCTGACGATTCAGGTTGCCGACCCAGAGGTAGGCGACGAGGGCTCCCAATGCCGCACCCACCACGACTCCGATGACCAGGAGTAATGGACTGGGCATAGTTACACCTCGCTTATGGACTTGTGAACGTACTTCGCACCGCGCGTGAGCGCGGCGGGACTAGTCGTTACAGAGCGACAAAATCTTGACCATTCTAGTTGTGTTCAGTTGTGGCGTCAAACAAACGTGCCGCCTCGAGTTCGTCCGCCAGCCGCCGGCAGATCCGGTAGGCAAGCCCGCTGCTGAAGCCCCGCCGGGCCAGCCGGGGCGCCAGATAGCTGAGGAGAGCCTCGGCATCCGCCGGGTGCTTCTGCGCCAGGAGCCGCCGGCCGATCGTGAGCGCCTGTTCCAGCTCGGCCTCCGGGTCGACCTGGGCCAGAGCCGGCTCGGCCGCGGCCTCGTCGATGCCGCGGGCGCGAAGCTCCTGGGCGATCAGGGCGTGGCCGCGGCTGCGCGCCCGACGGCGCACGAGCGAGGCGGCATACTCCCGGTCGTTGAGGTAGCCGTCGGCTTCCGCCCGATCCAGGGCCGCCCCAATGGCGTCCGTGCTGAAGCCGGCCCGCGCCAACTTTGCGCCCAACGCCGCCCGCGACTGCGGCTGGCGGGCCAGCCGCTTGACCGCCTGCGCGTACGCGGCGTCGGGGCTATCGGATTCTTCGACTGGGTGCGGCTCGGAGCGCCGAGCCCGCCCGGGCCTCACACCGGCTGAAGGATGGCCTTCTCTGCTTTGTCCTTGAGCCGGGCGATCAGCTCTTCACCAAGTTTTGGGTTAGCCTTGAGGAAGCCCAGCGTCTGGTCGCGTCCCTGGCCAAGTCGCTGGCCGTTGTAGGAGAACCAGGAGCCGGCCTTCTCCACCAGGGCTGCCTCGACCGCGGCGTCGAGCACGCTGCCCCAGTAGGAGATCCCCTCGTTGTAGAGGATGTCGAACTCGGCTGACTTGAAGGGCGGCGCGACCTTGTTCTTGACTACCTTGACCTTGACCCGGTTGCCAGTCACATCCAGCCCGTTCTTGATCGAATCGACCTTGCGGATGTCGAGCCGGATGGAGGCGTAGAACTTCAGCGCGCGACCACCGGTGGTTACCTCCGGGTTGCCGAACATGATGCCGACCTTTTCCCGCAGCTGGTTGATGAAGATCACCGAGGTGCTCGACTTGGAGATAGCTCCCGTCAGCTTGCGCAGCGCCTGAGACATCAGTCGCGCCTGGAGGGCGACGTGGCTATCCCCCATCTCGCCATCGATTTCGGCTTTGGGCACCAGGGCAGCAACCGAGTCGATGACAATGACATCGACAGCGCCGGAGCGAACCAGCACGTCGACGATTTCGAGCGCCTGCTCCCCGGTATCGGGCTGCGAGATCAGCAGGTCCTCGGTCTTCACCCCGATGTGCGAGGCATAGACCGGATCGAGGGCATGCTCGGCATCGATGAAGGCCGCCACCCCGCCCTGCTTCTGGGACTGGGCGATAACATGCAGCGCCAGGGTCGTCTTGCCGGACGACTCCGGGCCGTAGATTTCGACCACCCGGCCGCGCGGGATGCCGCCCACCCCGAGCGCGATATCGAGCGTCATCGATCCGGTTGGAATCACCTCGACATTCCGCTGGGTGGCGGCTTCGCCCAATTTCATGATGGCGCCCTTGCCATACTGGCGCTCAATCTGACTCACTGCCGCCGTCAATGCCCGATCTTTCTCCGACATATGCTCCCTTCTTTCCAGTTACGCGGCTTGGCCCAGCCCGTCAACTGTAATACAGATTTGTAGTAATGTCAACGCTAGTGCTCCAGAGCCTGGACCAGAAGCTCGAGAGCGGCAACCACCGAGCGACGCCGGTTGTCCCAGCGATCGCCAATCCATTGAAAGCGATGGGTGGTGATGCGCCCGGCGGCGATCCCGATGAAGGTCAAGCCGACTGGTTTCGATCCCTCGGCCGCCGGCCCCGCCACGCCGGTGATCGACGCGCCGATATCGGCATGGAGCAGTTCGCGCACACCGATGGCCATGCTGGCCGCGGTCTCCTCGCTGACCGCGCCATGCCGGCGCAGGATCTCCTCCGGTATCTGCAGCTGCTCGATCTTCACCCGATCGGCGTAGCTGATGACGCCGCCCAGGAAGTAACGTGAGCTGCCCGGTACGTCCGTCATCGCGGCACCCAGCAGCCCGCCCGTCTCGGACTCGGCGATGGCCAGCCATTGCCCCAACCGCTGTAACCGCTCGCCGACTTGTTGAGCGAGCGCGAAGATCTCCGGATCTGGCGGCACAACTTCACCGGTAGTTGATGAACTGAAGCGGCACCGGCGTATCGCTCGCCTTCAGGCTCTGGATCACCTGCTGCAGCAGGTCTTTCTCCCGGCTCGAGACCCGGATGGTGTCACCCTGGATCCGTGACTGCACCTTGGGCGAGACCAGCTTGATCTGCTTGACGAGGCTGCGGGCAAGTTCGTCGTCGATCCCCTGCTGCAGCTCGAGCGTCTGGCGGACCGTGCCTTTTGCGGCTGGCTCGATCGGACCAGGCTTGAGGATCTTCAACGACAGCTGGCGTTTGACCAATTTGCTCTGCAACACGTCTACCATGGCCTTGAGCTTGAAATCACTGGGGCCGTGCAGCGTGATCTCCTTCTCCCCCAGTTCGATGCTGGCGCCAGAGTCTTTGAAGTCGTAACGCGTGCTGATTTCCCGCTGCGCCTGGTTGATGGCGTTGACCAGCTCTTGACGGTCGAATTGCGAGACGACGTCAAACGAAAAATCCTGCGCCATTGCGCCCTATCCTAGCGGGGCATTTCGACAGCTGCCTGTCGGACTTTTCCACAGGCGCGCCACGTTAGTTGGCGTCGTCGAGGTCTTTGACCAGCTCGTCGACCTCGAGCAGGTTCATTAAGACTTCACGCGATTTGCTTCCCTCGTAGGGCCCGATCACGCGCTGATCGGCCAGCTGGTCGATGATGCGGGCGGCGCGCGTGTAACCAACATTGAGCTTGCGCTGCAGCAGCGACACGGAAGCGCGACCTTCCGTCGCCACCACATGGGCACCCTTGCCGAAGAGCGGATCGCGCTTCATGCCTTCCTTCACCCAGGAGACCGTGGCCTCGACGTTGAAGATCTCCTCCTGGTACTGCGGTTTGCCCTGACCCTTCCAGAAGTCGATGATCGCCTTCATCTCGCGGTCGGAGACGAACACGCCCTGCAGCCGGGTGGCTTTGCCAGCCTCGACCGGCAGGTAGAGCATGTCGCCGCGACCAAGCAGCTTCTCCGCGCCGGTCTCGTCCAGGATGACGCGCGAGTCGATGCTCGAGCTGACGGCGAAGGCGATGCGGGAGGGAATGTTCGCCTTGATCAGGCCGGTGATGATATCCGCCGACGGCCGCTGCGTCGCCACCATCAGGTGGATGCCGACGGCGCGGGCCAGCTGGGCGATCCGGCAGATCAACTCTTCGATCTCGCCGGCGGCGACCATCATCAGGTCGGCCAGCTCGTCGATCACGATCACGATGAAGGGCAACTGGTCCAGGCCCATCTCCGGGGCGCGAGCATTGAAGTCGGCAATGTTGCGGACGGTGTGCGAAGCGAAGAGCTTGTAGCGGTTCTCCATCTCGGCGACGGCCCAGCGCAGCGCCGAGACGGCATGGTCCGACTCGGTGACGACCGGCACCAGCAGGTGGGGCATGTCCTGGTAGAGGGAGAACTCCACCCGCTTAGGGTCGATGAGGATGAACTTCAGCTCTTCGGGCGTCGCCTGGAAGAGCATGCCGGCGATGAGGGCGTTGATGCACACGCTCTTCCCAGAGCCGGTGGCACCGGCAATCAGCAGATGCGGCATGCGGGTCAGATCGCCCACCACGGTGTTCCCCGAGACGTCCGTGCCAATCGCCAGCGAGAGCAGCGTCTGATCGTTCTGGAAGGTCGGCGTCTGGATGATCTCGCGCAGGGTCACCAGGCTGGTGGCCTTGTTCGGCACCTCAATGCCCAGGGCCGGCTTGCCGGGAATCGGGGCCTGAATCCGGATCGCGGCCGAGAGCGCCAGCGCCAGGTCATTCTGCAGCGCGGTGATCTTTCGCACTGGCACGCCGACCCCTGGCTGGAGCTCGTACTGGGTCACCGATGGGCCGGAGTTGACGCCGATGACGGTGGCCTGGACGTCGAAACTCGCCAGCGTGGTTTCGATCAGCTTGATGTTGGCTTTGATCTCGTCGTGGAGGCGTTCTTTGCGAACGGTGACCGTATCGAGCAAGGTCAGGTCGGGCTTGACCCAGACGCGCTGGATCTCATCCTCCGCGACTGGCTCGTTCACCGCCATCTCTTCCTCGGGGACGACGGTCAGCACCGGTTCGGCTGGCATCGACGCACTCCTCGCTCCCGCCTTGTGGGGGAGGGTCGGGGTGGCGGCTTCGACCGGGTCGCCGAGATTCAGCGCGGCAACCAATTCCGGCGCGAGCGTCGGCTCGGGAGCTGGCGTGGCAGCCACGCCGTTGATCGGCACCAACACGGGCTCGTCGGTTTCCGTTCGTGCCACCTGGTTGCGGGGGTGCACGGGCTCTGATGAGATTTTCTTGAGTTTGGGGACGGGTTTTGGACCCGGCTCCGGCCGGTTCTCCAAATAATGCTCTTGCAGGGCCTCGACCGTGGCCCGCAGCGAGATGTCGAAGGCGAGCACGAGGGCGCCCAGAAAAACCGCACAAAGAATAAGGATGCTGCCGGCGGTGCCGACCAGGTTGCGCAGCGCTTCACCCTCGACCCGTCCGACGGAGCCACCGCTTCCACCGGCGGAGAGCTGCAGCAGCCCGAGGGCGCTGATGGCAAGCAGCGCGATGCCCAGGCCTCTCCCCCACGTCATCTTCTCGATCCACGGCGCCAGCAGTTCGGCACCTGCCGCGACCACGGCCGCGATGACGAAGATCACCCCCCAGCCAAACAGGCCAACCAGCCCGCCACGCAGCAGATGCATCGCGGAGCCGCTGGTCTGCAGCAGCACCGCCAGGACCAGCAAGCCGGCCAGGAGCAGGAACCCGATTCCAGCCAGTTCGCGCTGCTGGGACTTAGAGACTTCGAGGTTGGGCAGCCGAGGCGCCTTGATCCGAAAGCGCTGCCGCGAGCTCGCGCGCTTGGGGCGGGCGATCCGCTTCCGCCGGGCCTTCATTCCTTGAGATCTGCGACGCTGGCTAAGACGTATGGCGACTGCATTCTAACCTGCGGGAGTCGCCGGGAGAAGGGGTATAACTAGCCCATGGCAAAGGGAGATCGAGAGGAGTTGCGAGACGAGTTAGACGACGACGTCGACTTGAGGGGGACCGATCTCGACCAAGCGGCGTCACAACGGCGGGCTCGCGGGGGTGAGCTGCCCGAGAACGAAGACCTCGATTCGGAGGGCCAGCCCGACCTGGAGGGAGCTCTGCCACAAAAGGAAATCACTGGTGACGCCCAGGAAGGTGAAATACCGCCAGGCGATTACTGGAAAGACCCCGACCACCGGGATACGCTCGATGAGCGCCTCGCCGAAGAGCGTCCCGACATCGTGCGGGCAGATACCGAGGAAGTGCGCCTGCTGGACGACGACAACGAAGGCGGAGGCGACGAGATCTCAGAGCTCGGCGACGAGGGCGGCTACCCCAGCGCCGAGGACGCTGCGATGCACATTACCCGCGAGGTGCCGGGCGGGGTCGATAAGAAGATCGACAGCTATACCGGCGATCCAGTCGAAGACCTCGATTTCCGGGAGGAGCCCTAGAAAAGCAGAAGAAGCGGGGCTCGAGGCCCCGCTTTCACGTTATTTGCTCGGCGACGCCACCACCGATGGCACGTGCGAGGCCGTGGCATGGACCGTGCCATTGCCCGTTGTGGGCACGACCGTCGGATTGAACCAACCGAACGGATGGGCGAAGAACGTTGGCCATCGCTCACCTCCTGATGTCTGTTAGTAACCGCCGCCCGAGCTAGAGCTCGCGGCGGGACTCCCGGCCGAGCCTGGGGAGCCGGAATTCGAGCTGCCGCATGCGGTTGCCAGAAGTGCGGCAGCAATCGCCGCCATCATTACCAGCCTCAACCTCAGCGGCCGGTATGCCGAACTCGAAGGTGACATTCTGATCCTCCAGTCTCATTACTCTATCGGACTCACGTACAAATACGAGAGTCGGTTACGCGCGCTGCCGAGGTTGAGCTTCGTGCAACCAACGGCGCGCGCATGATGTGGGCGGCATGCCGGGCCTGCGGAGTGCCGCAACAAGATCTTTAAGCCGACGCCGGCCGCTCGCTTTCGCGACCTTCAGTCATCGGTAGCGTCGGCGATGGCGAGCCAGCCTTACGCGTTCCCACGACCGCCTCGATGGCGGCCAGCCGCGACTCCGTGGTCCGCAGCTGGTCCCGTATGTCAAGCAGCAAGTCGTTCTGGGCCTGCTCGCTGGTAGCGTCGACCCAAAGGGCGGTTAGGCGGCTCGACGCGGCGGTGAGAAGGCCCAGGCCGACAAAGATCACCAGGCCCGCGACGATCTGACCTTCAGGAGTTACCGCCTTCATTGGACTGAAGCCGACGGTGGTGCTGGTTGTGAAAGCCAGGAAGAGCGCGTCGGTGAATGAGTGAACCATGGTGCGCGGCTGATTGAGTTCGGTGACATAGAAGGCGTACCCCGCGAGCAACCAGAAGGCGAAGACGGTAGTCGCAAGAAAGCGAAGTCCGGCCGTCGTTGATGCGTCGCCCCGGTCAGCCGCCAGCTTCTTGATTGCTCGAGCACTGTTGAAGACCCGGAGGAGCCGAAGCAGCCGAAGCAGGCGCAAGGGCCCAACCGCCGGAATGGACGTGACCAGGTCGATCCAGTGATCTCGGAGATAGATGTGCGGGCGTGGGTCATCTAGAAAGCGAAGGAGGAACTCCAGGAGGAAGACACCGGCCAAGCTCCAAACGACAACCTCGGCAGCGTTCCACCCATTTGGCTCTTCGAAGAAGCCAAGGAAGACATAGACGACCGTCAGAAACGCCATCACGACGTCCCATGCTTGCCGGTGGCCCCCGACGAACGAACCCAGACGCTGGCCGAAGACGGGATGCCAGCGTGATGAAGCTGTTTTGCTGCCACCCAACGGACTACCCTTCCCTATGCCCCACCCCCAAATGTTCCGCCGTCGGCCTTGCTTGGAAGCGCCGGACGACCAGCAAGATCAACAGGATAACCGTACTCATGCCAGCCGTGATCGCCGGCCTCGACCAGGTATCGACAAGGCTGTCGATAACCGCTGACCGCCGTCGCCGGTGTCTTCGGTGACGACGTCAACCACGGTGCCGGTGGTTCGCGGCGGTCAAGGAGGCGAGCTTTAGCTGTTGCGCGGTTCCGATCCCAAGCCCAAAAACGATAAGGAGGAGAGAGAACACCACCATGAGCCGATCCTCCCGCCTGGGAGGCGCCGCGTGACCGGTGGATCCGACGTCGGAACCACGTGCACCCGAATGCAACGTCGCTGGACCGGGCAGCCGTCAGGTCAGACTTCGACGACGATCGGAATGATCATCGGGCGGCGCCGCATCTGCTCGAAGAGAAACTTGCTCAGGCTGTCCCGGATCGAGCTCTTGACGACCTGCCACTCGGGTGGGCCGTGTCCGGCCTTGCCGTTGATGGTCGTCAGCACCTGCTGACGAGCCGACTCCAGCAATGCGTCCGAGGTTTGCTGGTGGACGAAACCGCGCGAGATCAGGTCGGGTCCCGAAACAATTTTGCCGCTGTCTTTGTCCACCGTCACGATCACGATGAAGATGCCGTCCTGCGAGAGCACCCGGCGATCGCGGAGTACCACCGAGCCCACGTCGCCAACCCCGAGGCCGTCGACGAAGACGTAGCCGGCCGGCACCTTGTTCCCCAGGTGGGGAATACCGTCGCCCACCTCCACGGTGTTGCCGTCGTCGGTCACGATCACCCGGTCCTTGGTGATCCCTACGTCCTGCGCGATCTCAGCGTGAAGCGCCAGGTGCCGGAACTCGCCGTGCACGGGCATGAAGAACTTGGGGCGAACCAGGTTGAGCATCAGTTTCAGCTCCTCGCGGCTGGCGTGGCCCGAGGCGTGCACCCGATTGCGCGCCGAGTAGAACACCCGGGCGCCGTGTTTGTAGCAGTTGTTGATCGTTCGCGAGACCAGCTCCTCGTTACCGGGAATCGGCGTCGCCGAGAGAATCACCGTATCGCCTGACTTCAACTTGACCTGGGGATGCTCCTGCGCCGCAATCCTCGTCAATGCCGAGAGCGGCTCGCCCTGGCTGCCGCTGGAGAGAATCACCAGCTTTTCGTCCGGCTCCTTGTTGATGTCCTGGATCTTGATCAGGATGTCGCCGGGCATCTGGATGTAGCCCAGCTCCTGGGCAATCGTGAGGTTATTGATCATCGAGCGGCCGATAACCGCCACCTTGCGCTTGTAGCGGGCCGCGGTGTTGAGGGCCTGCTGGATCCGGTAGATATTCGACGCGAAGGTCGAGACGATGATCCGGCCGGAACACTGGCCGAAGAGCTCGAGGAAGGCATCGCCGATCGTCCGCTCGGACGGGGTGATGCCATCGCGCTCGGCATTCGTGCTATCCGACATCAGCAGCAGGACCCCGGCGTCACCGAAGTGCGAGAGACGAGCCATGTCAGTGGGACGCCCGTCGACCGGGGTCTGGTCCATCTTGAAGTCGCCGGAGTGGACCACCATCCCGACCGGCGTCTCGATGGCGAGCGCGGTGGTATCCGGAATGCTGTGGGCGACGTGAATGAATTCCGCCTTGAACGGCCCGAGCTCGACGACGTCGCCGGCTTTAATCTCGCGCAGGTCGGCCTGCTCGATCACCCGGTGCTCCCGGAGCTTGGCCTTGATGAAACCGAGCGTCAGCCGGCTGCCGTAAACCGGCGCGTTGACCCTCGGCAGGATGTATGGCAAGGCGCCGACATGGTCCTCATGGCCGTGGGTGAGCAGAAAGCCGAGCACCTTGTCCTTGCGTTCCGCCAGGTAGGTGACGTCTGGGAGCACCAGGTCGACGCCCAGCATCTCCTCCTCGGGGAACATCAGGCCGGCGTCGATGACGACGATGTTGTCGTCGTACTCCAATGCCATCATGTTGCGCCCGATCTCGCCCAATCCTCCGAGCGGGATCGCGCGCAACCGCGATCGCTTAGCCAAAGAGGGTGAGCTGCTCCTCCGGTTTGGCGACCGGCATGGCGGCAGCCGCGATTGCGTTCCGCTTATCCTCCAGCCGGTCGAGGTAGGCGTTGACCGCCTTGAAGTCCTGCTCCAGTGGCCCCATCAAGAAGCTGTTATACAACGCCGCCGCCGGGTGATAAATCGGGATGTAGGTCACGCCGTCCTTGACGATTACCTTACCGTGCAGTCGCGAGATGGAGTCGTAGCCGGGCAACAGCCGCGCCAGCGCGTGGCGGCCGAGAACCAAGACGACTTCCGGATGGATGAGCCCGAGTTGCTGCTCCAGGTACGGGGAGCAGGCCTGAACCTCGGCCGGCTGGGGGTCGCGGTTGCCCGGCGGCCGGCACTTGAGGATGTTGGTGATGAACACGTCTGCGCGCGACAGCCCGATGCCGTGCAGCAGCTGATCCAGCAGCTTGCCGGCGGCGCCGACGAAAGGCTCCCCCTGTTGGTCCTCGTTCTGTCCGGGCGCTTCGCCGACGATCATGATCCGGGCGCTGACCGGACCAACACCGGGAACGGCCCGGGTCCGCGAATACCCTAGCGGGCAGAGCCGACACTTGTGCACCGCCGCGTGCAGGCTCGCCAAGTCGACGGAGTCCAAACCGGGGGCCATTGTATGCCGGGATTGGCGTCCCGGCATACGGCTTTTCCACAGTTAATTCCGCTGGTCGCGACCTCGGCTGCCGGCCCGATCGAAGTCTCGACGCGGGCCACGATCGCCGCCGCCGCGGTATCCTCCACCGCCGCCGCCGCCCTCGCGGCGCGGACCGCCACGATCACGGTCGGTCACGATCCAGTCGCCGTTGGTAATGCCTTTGGCTTCCTGGATCACCGCCTTGTGCGACAGGTTCACCCGGCCCTGCCGATCGACCTCGGTGACCTTGACATCGAGGTCATCGCCGACGTTGACGACGTCCTCGACGCGGTTCACCCGGTCTTCGGCCAGCTGGCTGATGTGCACCAGGCCGTCGACGTTGGGCAGAATCTGGACGAAGGCGCCGAACGGCATGATCCGAACCACCTTGCCCTTGTAGTTCTTGCCTACCTCGACTTCGCCGGTCAGGTCGCGGACCATCTGCTCGGCTTTGGCCGCCGACTCCCCGTTGACCGACCCGATGACGACCCGGCCGTCGTCCTCGATATCGATGCTCGTGACGCCCGAGTCCTCGATGATCTTGCGGATCATCTTGCCGCCGGGACCGATCACTTCTCGGATCTTGTCGGGATGGATCTGGATGGTGATCATCCGCGGCGCGTACTGCGACATCGCGGTGCGCGGCTGGCTGATCGTCGCATCCATCTTGTCCATGATGAAGAAGCGACCCTCTTTGGCTTGCTGGATGGCGCCAGCCATCGTGTCGATGCTGATGCCCTTGATCTTCATATCCATCTGCATCGCGGTCACGCCCGTTCGGGTGCCGGCCACCTTGAAGTCCATGTCGCCTAGGGCATCTTCGATGCCCTGGATATCACTCAGGACCGCCACCCGGCCTCCCTCGGCGGTGATCAGCCCCATGGCAATGCCGGCGACCTGTCCCTTGGTCGGCACGCCGGCGTCCATCATCGCCATGCTGGATCCGCACACGCTCGCCATCGAGGTAGAGCCGTTCGATGAAAGGATCTCGGTGACGACCCGGATGGTGTACGGGAACTCCTCCTCCGTCGGCACCACGGGCAACAGCGCACGCTCGGCGAGCGCCCCGTGACCGATCTCCCGCCGGCCGGGCGACCGCAGCGGCCGCGCCTCGCCAACACTGAAGGGCGGGAAGTTGTAATGGTGCATGAAGCGTTTGAACTCCTCGAGGCCGAGGCCATCGAGCTTCTGCTTGTCGCCGATCGAACCGAGGGTGACAATGCTCAGCGCCTGCGTCTGCCCGCGAGTGAAGAGCGCCGAGCCGTGGGTTCTCGGTAGGAGGCCGACCTCACAGCTGATCGACCGGATCTCCGTGGTCTTGCGGCCATCCGGGCGGAGACCCTCATCGAGGATCTTGCTACGGACGCGTGCCTTTACCTTCGATTCGAAACTCTTCGAGAGGTAGGGCAGCCGGTCGGCAAACTGCGGACCGAGGGCGGCAACCGTTTCCTTCTTCAAGTCGTCCAGCGCCGACTCCCGCAACGCCTTGTTGGGATTGAAGAGCGCCTGGTCGAGCCGTTCCGCCAAAAACTGATCGACGGCCTGGTCGACTTCCGGGTCCTTGGGGCTCTCGGGCACCTCGACTTTCTGCTTGCCGACGACCCGAGCGAACTCCTCCTGCCACTCGCAGAGGCGCACGATCTCGCGGTGCGCCACCCGCAGGGCTTCGACGATCTGCTCCTCGGGGATCTCCTTGGCGCCGGCTTCGACCATGATGATGGCCTCGCGCGTGCCCGCGACCACCAGGTCGAGGCCGCTCTCCTCCATCCGGCTGACGGACGGATTGACGACCAGCTGGCCGTCCAGCAAGCCCATCCGCACCGCACCGATCGGTCCCTGGAAGGGGATCGGCGAGATGGTCAGCGCCAGCGAGGCGCCGTTGATGGCCAGTACGGCCGGGTCCGACTCCTGGTCGACGGAGAGCACGGTCGCGATCACCTGGACGTCATTGCGAAAGTCCTTGGGGAACAGCGGGCGGATCGGCCGGTCCATGAGGCGGCTAGTGAGAATCGCCTGCTCACTCGGCCGTCCTTCGCGGCGAATAAAGCCGCCCGGGATCTTGCCGGCGGCGTAGAGCTTTTCTTCATAATCCGCGGTCAGCGGAAAGAAGTCGATCCCCTCACGTGGGGACGCGGCCATGGTCGCCGTCACGAGCAGCATGGTGTCGCCGCTCCGGATGGTCACTGCGCCCGATGCTTGCTGGGCGACATGGCCGGCATCAGCGGTCAGCTCTCGGCCGCCGAGTTCGAGCTTGGTTTGTGTGGCGGGATTGCCCGCCTGGATGTTATTCACGTATTTCCTCCTGGGCCGCGTTCATGCGCGGCTGTTTCGATAGTTGGCAGTCGGCCCAGGCGGTTCCCGTCGAAGGCGGGTTAGGGGTTGGGGTCCGAAGAAAAGGAACCCTTTCTCCGCGCACCAATCTCTAACCCTGCCGGCGCGTCCCGCCGGGCGAGTGGCTTGGCTCTAGGCCATCACCTCCGGAGCCCGAGCTTGGCAATGACTGCCCGATAGCGCTCGATGTCCTTTCGCTGCAGGTAGTTCAACAGGCGGCGCCGCTTTCCAACCAGCTGCAACAACCCGCGCCGTGAGTTATGGTCGTGGGCGTGCGTCTTCAGATGGTCGGTGAGGTGATTGATGCGCTCGCTGAAGATCGCTATCTGGACCTCCGGTGACCCGGTGTCCTTCTCGTGCAGGCGGTTGGTCTCCATCACGCCCGCTTTGATCGCTGATGCCAGTCGGTATACCTCCTTGCTAGTCGCTTGCCCGGCGAGCCGTTGGCTAGTCGAACTTGCCCGGTAAGCCTACGAGAGTATACCCGACGGTTGCCAATCGATAACCTGGAGCGCCCCAGGCACGATTTCGAATACCGCCGGCGTGGTGCCGACCAGTTCGCCGTCGGCCTCGACACCCACCGGGTGGTCGGCGTCGATCTCAACCCGACGGGCCTGGGCGAATTCGACCTCGCGTAGCCGGCCGTGCGTTCCCCGATACAGTAGCGGCAGGCTGACGATGCCCTTCAGTCGCCCGATGTCCGCGATCGTCACCACATCAAGCAGACCGTCGTCCATTCGCGCGCTCGGGGCGATGCGCATGCCGCCTCCGAGATAGACTCCGTTCGACACGGCAATCGTGCGCACCCGACGGCCCGCCGCCGGTCCACCGTCGAGCCGCATGGTGACAGCATCGTTTTGATGGGTGATGAGGCTGATCACCGCGCCGGCGAGAAAGTTGGCGGTGCCCCCGGCCCAGGCGGGTCCACGGGCGGCACGGCGAACCACATCGGCGCCGATGCCTGCGTCGGCCGCATTGATGAAAAAGCTCGCACCGGCGGAGGTTTCGAGCCGGCCCGCATCAATCGGTCGCCAGCGGTTGGTCGCCAGCCAGGCCGGGACATCCTCTGGCCGGCGTGGACTGGGCACGCTCCGCGCCAGGTCGCCGGCGGTGCCGCCGCGGAGCAGCGCCCCAAAGCGTGGACGGTCTCTCCCTCCCCCTTGTGGGGAGGGACGGGGAGGGGGTTGATTCGAGAGCAACCCATTGACGACCTCGTGCGCGGTGCCGTCCCCGCCGACGGAAATGACCAGGCGGTCGCCGGCCTCGGCGGCTCGCGCCGCGGCGTCACCGCGGCGTCGGGTCTCGAAGACTTCGACCTCGATGTTGGCCATGCGGCATTGCTCAGCGCAGCGCTCCCAGAACGGGCGGGCTCGTCCTCCTCCGGCCACCGGGTTGACGATGATCAGTGGGCGCCGGTCAGGATCCGTTTCGCGTTCTCCACATCGCGCGTCATCTGCTGCTGCAATGCCGGAACGGTGGCAAACCGCTTCTCGCCGCGCAGCCGCTGAACAAACCATACGGCGAGGGTCTGGTCATAGAGGTCACCACTGAAATCCAGGATGAAGACTTCAACCGTGAGGTCATGGGCGCCGAAGGTGGGCCGATAGCCGACGCTTAGCGCTCCCATCTTGCGATCACCATTCAGCTCGACCCAGGCGGCGTACACGCCGCTTGCCGGGACGAGCTTGTTCGGGGCGATCCGGAGGTTGGCGGTCGGAAAGCCGAGCTCGCGACCGCGTTTGGCCCCATGCTCGACGACGGATCGAAACAGGTAGTCGCGGCTGAGGAGCTGGGCAGCGGCGCGCATCTGCCCGAGCAGGACCAGTCGTCGGATCCGCGAGCTGCTCACCGGTTCGCGTGCACGCGTCAGCTTGGGGATGACCTCGACAGTGAAACCCTGGCGCTGGCCCAGACGGCGAAGGAGGGCAGGGTCCCCCCGCCGGCCCTGACCGAAACGGAAGTCCTCGCCCGTGATCACGTGCTGCAGCTGCATGCCGCGGCTGATGCGCTGGATGAACACCACCGGGCTCAGGGCGGCGACCTGGGCTGTGAAGGGGATGACGATCACGTAATCCAGGCCAGCCTGGCTGAGGAGCCAGGCCTTCTCGTCGAGCGTCGTCAGGCTGGCCGGACAATGATTCGGATCCAGCACGCACCGAGGATGCGGTTCGAAGGTGACCAGCACGCTGGCGGCGCCAGCCTGGCGCGCTCCCGCGATCAAGGGCTTCAGCAGCGCCTGATGGCCTTTGTGCACCCCGTCGAAGGTCCCGATCGTCAGATACGCCGGTCCGATCAAGCGGGCCGCCGGAAATCCGAAGCTGACCGCCGTCATGGGTCGAAGACGGCACGCGGTTGGAGGTTGCCGCCATCGGCATCGCCCCAGGCGACCAGCTGGCCGTCGGCGTCGAGCATTCGGTAGCGTCCGCGTGCCAATCCCGGCACCGGGACTCGGCGGCCGTGGCGAACGGCATCGATGCCGTCGCGGTCGAGCGTTAGGGCCGGCCACTCGTGTAAGGGCAGGTCCAGCGGCAGCAGCCTGGATACCCAGTCCTTCCCCATCGCCTCCAGGCCTGCCGGTGGAATCGCCGTGTCGACCGTCAGCGGGCCGACCGCCAGGCGCGTCAACGCCGAAAGATAGGCACCACAGCCGAGCGCGGTTCCCAGGTCCAGGGCCAGGCTGCGGACATACATACCCCGGCCCGATCGAACCTCCAGGCGAGCCGATGCCGAGGCCGGCTCGTAATCGGTCAGCCGGATCAGCTCGATGTCGACCTTCCGCGCCGGTCGTTCAACGGTTTCGCCCCGGCGCGCCTTCCGGTAGAGCGGCTCGCCACCCTGCTTGAGCGCGGAATACAGCGGCGGCACCTGCTCGATCCGGCCGGTGAACGACGGAAGGAGATCCTCGATGCGCGCCTGGGTGATGCCGCTCGGGTCACCCGATGGCGTGATGGTGCCTTGCGAATCGCCCGTGTCGGACACCGCCCCGAACGTCACGGTTGCGAGATAGGTCTTGGGCCACTCGTGGATGAAATCGGCTAGTCGGGTGGCGGCATTGACCAGGATGGGCAAGACGCCCTCGGCGGCCGGATCGAGGGTTCCGCCGTGGCCCACTTTGCTGATGCCTGGAAGGCGGCGGACGGTGCGGACCACGGCAAAGGACGTGGGTCCGGCTGGTTTGTTGACGTTCAGGATGCCGGATGCCACGCGAGGTCGTTCAACCGGGCGCGCACTTCGGCCAGCACCTTCGCCTCTGCCTCTTGAAGCGGCATCGCCAACTCGATGCCGGCGGCACGACGGTGGCCACCCCCACCGAATCTTGCGGCCAGCTCCGCCGCATCGATCTGGTCGCGGCTGCGGATGCTGACCTTTGTCAGCCGAGGCCCGGCCTCCTTGAAAAGAATGGCCAGCTCCTGCCCGCGCACCGTGTTGAGCTGGTCGATGGCGCTGTCGGCCTGGTCGGTGGTCGCGCCGCTGTCGCGCAAGGCCTCCTGGGTAATCGATCCCCAGACCAACCGATCACTGAACTCGAAGTGCAGGCCCTCCAGGATGCGGCCCTGCATCCGCAGTGTCGACGCCGGGCGGCTCTTGAACAGCCCGCGCGCCATCATCACCGGGTCAGCACCCAGCCGCACCAGCTCTGCTGCCGCCTGCAGTGCGCGCGCCGACGTGTTGTCGTGCCGGAATCCGCCCGTGTCGGACAGGATGGTGGTGTAGAGGCAGGAGGCCGCCGCGGGTGAGATCTCGATCCGCCAGGCCTTGAACAGGTCATAGACCAGCTCACCCGTCGAGGCGGCATCGACGAGTACCAGGTTGATGGTGCCGAAGCTCGTGTTGCTCACGTGATGGTCGATGTTGATCACGACCGTGGCATTGGTCACCACCCGCTCGTAGAGCCCAGCTCGAGGCGGGTCGCTGGCGTCGAAGATGAAAACCGGCGCCTGAGCCGGCGCCGGTTGACGGTCGACGCGCTCGATGCCCGGTAAGAACCACCACGCGCCCGGTACCGGCGGAGACGACAGCACCGGCACGGACTTCCCGAGCGGTTCGAGCGCATGCGAGAGCGCGAGGGCCGAGCCCAGGGTATCGCCGTCGGCGTCCTTATGGGTGACGGCTGTCAGGACGCTGGATTTTTCGATGATCTCCCAGATCTTCGGCGCCACCTCTGCCACCTCTGGGCGTGGCGGAGCTAGCTCAGCGACTGGCGTTGGACTCCCCTTGCTGGACCTCTCGAAGAAGCTGGCTGACCCGGACGCTGTACGCCACGCCCTCGTCGAGCTGGAAATGCAAATCCGGGGCAAAGCGCAGGTTCGAGAGGCGCGAACCCAGCTCCCGACGGATGAAGCCTTTGGCGTGCTCCAGACCGTCGATCGCGGCCTGTCGGCCTTCGGCCTCCCCGACGACGCTGACTTTGACCGTGGCATTGCGCAAATCCGGACTGAGCTTGACTTCCGTGATGGTTGCCATCCCGATACGTGGGTCTTTCAGGTCGCGAATGATGATCTCGCTGATCTCCTGGCGCAGCTGTGCGGCGACACGTTCGACTCTGTGACTGCCCATGGCTCAATTGTATTTGGGCTCGTCTAACGATCCAGGATCTCGAGGACAGGCGCCAGCGCTTCCAGCGATTTCTCATTGATCGGATCGACGATCAACTGGACGTGGCCGACGCCGTGGCCTGCATATTTACGGAGTTCCTCGGCAATCTGCTCCGCGTTGCCTCTCAGCGGTTTGACCTCCTGGCCGGATTCGTAGATGTCCTTCCGACCGGGCGAGCCGGGCATCTCGATCAGCACCGCGACCGTCCGCTCGACCTCGCGGGGATTTCGACCGGCGGCGCGGCACGCGGCATCCACCGTTTCACGCAGCGGGTCCACGCCTTCAGGCTGGTTGCCGGTCTGTCGATACCAGGCATTCCAGGCGTCGACGTACGGGACGGCGATTTCGAGCATCCGCTTTCCGGTTGAGCCAATAAGAAACGGCATGTTCGACCGAGCACGGGGCACCAGCTCACAGTCACGCGCCCTGTAGAACTCGCCCTGGAAGTCCACCCGGCCCTCACGAATCAGGGATCGGATGATCGTAAACGCCTCGGCGAAGCGCGAAATGCGCCGGTCGAAGGGAAAGCCGAAGGCGGTGTACTCGACCTCATTCCAGCCGGCTCCCAGGCCGAGGATCAGCCGGCCGCCGCTGATCTCGTCGACGGTGCCGGCCAGCTTGGCGAGCATCGGCGGATTATGGAAACTCGTGCTGGCAACCAGCGGCCCAAGCGCGATTCGGCGGGTAACAGCCGCGATACCGGCGAGCTGGGTCCACGCTTCCCAGGGTCCGCGCGCGCCGTACTCATCGTCGCGATACAGCAGATGGTCACCGACCCAGATCGAGTCGAAGCCCATGTCTTCGCCCAAACGCGCCATGGCGGCGAGCTCTGGCCAGCGGACCTTCCGCTCGACCTCAGGGAGCTGGAAACCGACTTGGAGCGGTCGGCTCAGGGCTTAGGCCTGCTTGACCTGGTACGACTCGATGATGTCGCCGGGCTGGAAGTCCTGGTAGCCCTCGACGCGGATACCGCACTCGAGGCCGACGGTGACTTCCCGGACATCGTCTTTGAAGCGCTTCAGGGCGACGATCTGGCCTTCGTGCAGCGGCTTGTTGTCACGCAGGACTTTCGCCGTCGAGTTGACGGTGATCTTGCCGTCCTGCACCCGCGAGCCGGCGATCACACCAACCTTCGGGATCTTGATCGGCTGCAGTACTTCAGCACGGCCTTCCCAGACCTGGACAAAGGTCGGTTCGTAGAGCCCCTTGATGGCGCGCTCGATGTCGTTGGTGACGTTGTAGACGACGTCGTAACTGCGGATGTCGACCTTCTCTCGCTCGGCGGCTTTCTGGGCCAGCGTGTCGGTTTTGACGTTGAAGGCAATCACAAGCGCGTTCGAGACGGCGGCCAGCAGAATGTCCGACTCGGTCACGGGACCGACGCCTTCGAAGACGACCTTGATCTGGACCTGCGGGTCCTGGATCTTCAGCAGCGATCCCTTGAGCGCCTCGACCGAGCCATTGCTGTCCGCCTTCAGGACCAGGTTCAGGTCCTTGACGGTGCCCTTCCCCACCGCAGCCGAAAGGTCGGCGAGGGTTACCCGGCGGGTCTGGGCCAGGGTGGCGACTCGATGCTGCTCGGCTCGCTGGCCGGCAATGGTCCTGGCGACCTTCTCGCTGGAAACGACCTGGAAGATATCGCCCGCGGTCGGAACATCCGGAAGCCCGGTGACTACCGCCGGCGTGGCAGGGCCGGCGTCCCGCATCTTGCGTCCGCGATCGTCCAGCAGGGCCCGCACCTTACCGAAGATGTGACCCACCACGAGGTTGTCGCCGATCCGCAGGGTGCCGCTCTGGACGAGCACGGTCGCTACCGGTCCGCGTCCCTTCTCCAGGTGCGCGTCGATGATCGTGCCGGCAGCCAGCTTGTTGGGGTTGGCCTTGAGATCCTGGAGGTCGGCGACCAGCAGGATCATCTCCAGCAAGTCGGAGAGCCCGGTCTTCTGCTTGGCAGACACCGGCACCATGACCGTCTGTCCGCCCCACTCTTCGGGGACCAGTCCTTGCTCGCTCAAGCCCTGCTTGACGCGATCCGGATTGGCGCCCTCCTTGTCGATCTTGTTGATCGCGACCACGATCGGAACCTGCGCCGCCTTCGCGTGCGAAATCGCCTCGATGGTTTGCGGCATGACGCCGTCATCGGCGGCCACCACCAGGACCGCGACGTCGGTCACCTGCGCGCCGCGGGCACGCATGGCGGTGAACGCCTCATGGCCGGGGGTGTCGAGGAAGACGATGCGACGACCCCGCTCTTCGACTTCGTAGGCGCCGATACTCTGCGTGATCCCGCCCGCTTCACCGGCGGCAACTTTCGTCTGCCGAATGGCATCGAGCAGCGACGTCTTGCCATGGTCGACGTGGCCCATGACGGTCACCACCGGGGGGCGTGGCTTCAGATTCTCGGCGGACTCGCCATCGGTGCTGAAGAGCTCGGACCGGGTGGTCATCTTGACCTGGGTGGCTTCGCCTTCACCGACCTCTTCGGCGATCGCGGAATCCATCGACATCGGGCTCGCCTGGACGCCAAAGCTGCCCGCGACCAGGTAGGCGGTATCGAAGTCGATCTGCTGGTTGATGTTGGCCATCACGCCGTTCTTCATCAGTTCTTTGATGATGTCGACGGTCTTGACGTCCAGGTACTCAGCCAGCTCCTTGACGGAGAGTGAGGGTGGCAGCTCCACCTTGCCTTCCGTGGCACCACGCCTGGTCTCCGCCGGTTGGCCGGCTGCCGGCGCGAATTGGGTGCGCACGGACGCCTCCTGCTCCGGCGTTAGCACCGCCATGGCGTGGCGTGGTGCATGCCGCTGCGGGCGCAGGAAATCGAGGATATCCCGGGCCTCGACGCCGAGGTCACGGGCGAGCTGCTGAACCTTAATACCGCGAGTCGTTGTTGCTATGGCTGATCTAACCTCCGGAATTCAACTGGCAATGATAGCGTGGCGGCGAAAATGCCGCCGAACCCTCAGCTGAGTATTCCCTGACGAAGCCTTGTCCAATCTTGCGCCGTCAGATGCACCTGCAGCGCGCGGTCGACCGCCCGCCGCTTCTCGGCATTCGCCCAGCAGCGCTCATCGCGACAGAGATAGGCGCTGCGTCCAGACAGCCGGCGAGGGTTGACGGCAATCGTCCCGTCCGCGATTCCCAGGCGGTGCAGTTGGGTGCGCGGCTTGGCCTGCCGGCACCCCACGCAGGTGCGCAGCGGGTCAGTGGGCGCCGCCTGACTCCTCCTTCATTCCCTCCGCCCCGTCGGAAGCGGCCACCACTGCTCCGTCCCCCTCCGGGGGAGGCTTGGGGTGAGGGCTCTCCTCAACCGTTGGCTTGATGTCGATCCGCCAGCCGGTCAGCTTGGCAGCAAGCCGGGCGTTTTGCCCGTCTTTGCCGATCGCCAGTGAGAGCTGGTTTTCGGGAACGTGCGCGGTCGCGGTCCGCGACTCGCGATCGATGTCGACGCTGAGGACCTGCGCCGGGCTGAGTGCATTGGCCACCAGCTGGCCGGGATCATCCGCCCAGGGGATGATGTCCACTCGCTCCGCGCCCAGCTCACCGACGACGCTGCGGATGCGGACGCCGCGCGGGCCGACGCAGGCGCCCACCGGATCGATGCCATCCTGCTTCGCCGACACCGCCACCTTGGTGCGTACACCGGGTTCGCGCGCCAGGGCCCGGATCACCACCGCCCCCGATTGCAGCTCCGGAATCTCGAACTCGAGAAGGCGCCGGACCAGCGCTTTGTGCGCCCGGGAGACGACGACCTGGGCACCGCGGGCCCGTTTGCGCTCCTCGAGCAGCAGGACCTTGAGATGCTGGCCAACGCGAATCGTCTCGTCGGGAATCTGTTCCTCCGGCGGCAGCACACCTTCGGCCTTGCCCAGCTCGAGGTAGATAGTGTGGCCATCCGGCCGTTCGACGATGCGTTCGACGATCCCGCTGACCATCTCGCCCTTGTGCTCGAGCACGTCCTTGAGGACCTGGTCCTTTTCGGCATCGCGCAGCCGCTGGAAGACGACCTGCTTGCTGATCTGCGCCGCCAGCCGGGCGAAATCCTCGGTCGGCAGCGGCACGTCAACGAGATCACCCATCGAGGCCTGGCCTAGCTGCCGCGCCTCATCCAGGGTGATTTCGGTGGCCGGGTCCTGCACCGTCTCGACCACGCGCCGCCGGCCGAAGATGGCGATCTGGGCGGTATCCGGATCGACATGTACGCGAATGCTCTCCGGCGGGTTGAAGGCGCGGCGGTAGGCGGTGGCCAGCGCGGTTTCCATCAGGGTCAGCAGCGATTGCTTGGAGATCCCCTTCTCCTCCTGGACCTGGTCGAGCGCCTTCAGAAAATCCGACTTGAGCATCAGTGGCGCGACAAGTCGATGGCCAGGCGGGCGGCCAGGACGTCGGAGAACGGGATGGATACCACTTTGAGGTGTTTACCCTCGCCGAGCTGAAGTTCGATCATCTGGTCCGAGACCGCGGTCAGCCGCCCCTCGGCAACCTGTTCGCTTTCGCCGACTCGGTAGCGAACGTTGGCGCGCTTGCCAATGAAGCGTCGGTACTCGTCGAGATTTCGCAGCGGCCGCTCGGCGCCGGGCGAAGAGATTTCGAGGTCGTATCGATTGGGCAGTGGATCCGCTTGATCGAGCAGCGCACTCAGCGATTTGCTGACGCGCTCGCAATCATCGAGGGTTACGCCCTCCGGCCGGTCGATGCGGACGCGCAACGTGGTGTGGCCGCCGGCTCCGGTGAGGTCGAGCTCGTACAGCTCGTAGCCGAGGAAGTTGAGGGTGGGCTGAAAGAGCTCCCGAATGCGGCTGAGCTGACTCGCCGTCGGCGCGGACATCCTTAAAAGAAAAAAGGCCGAAGGCCTCGCTCGTCAAGCTGGCTATTCACTTGAGCTGAGTATAGGCCGTTATCGGGGGTCCAGTCGCCGCCAAACGACGAGCAACGGACTCGCGTTAAAGATCGATGAGTATGTTCCGCTGATGATCCCGATCAGCAGCGCCAGCGTGAAGCCCTTGATGCTCTGCGGCGAGATCAAGAACAGGGCGACGAGCACGAACACGACGGTCATGGAGGTGTTCAGCGACCGCGCTAGCGACTGCACAATGCTGAGGTTGACGTTCTGCTCGAAACTCAGCCGGCTGGCCTGGCGCAAATTTTCGCGGATTCGGTCGAAGATGACGATCGTGTCATGCACCGAGAAGCCGATCACGGTCAGCGCCGCCGTGACGAACAGGGTGTTGATTTCCCCCAGCGGAGAATTCAAGACCTTCCCAAGGATCGAGTAGACGCCGGTGAGAACGAAGACGTCGTGGAGAAGGGCCAGGATGGCGCAGATGGCGAACTTGTAATTGAAGCGGATGCTCAGGTAGAAGACGATCAGTGTCGAGGCGATGGCGATCAAGCCGCCGGCGCCCAGCACCAGCTCCTTGGCAATCGTGGGACCGACTTGCGCGTAGCTCGAACGGCCGGCATCGACTGGAAACTTCGCGGCAAGGTCGGCGCGGATGGTGGTCTCCTGCTTGGGCGCAAGGGGCTTCGTCGTGACGATCACGCCGTTGGATCCGGCCTGCTGCGCAGTGGCTTCGACGTTGAACGTGTCCATCTCCTTCTGCACGTCCGAGGCCTGCACCGGACGTGTGAAGCTCAAGTTGTACTGATCGCCACCCTGGAAATCGATGCCCAGGCGGAACCCGACGAACAGCATGGAGATGATCCCGGGCAGGATGATGGCCAGGGACAGCAAGAAGTACCAGTTGCGGCGGCCGACGATATCCATCAGCGACTTCTCCCGCTCATGCTGCCTTGGGCGCCTCGACGCCGTAGAAGGCCAGGCGGCGCGCCGGCCGTAGGCCGGCCAGGATCTGCAGGAATTGCTGGGTGGTCACGATAGCGGAGAACATACTCACCGCTACGCCGATCGCCAGCGTGATGGCAAAGCCCTTGATCAGCGGCGCGCCGAATAGGTAGAGCACCCCGCAGGTGATGAACGTCGAAATGTTCGAATCGCGGATGGCCGGCCAGGCTCGATGAACCCCGGCCTCCATCGCCGCCCCCAGCGTTCGGCCCGCCCGCAGCTCTTCCTTGACGCGCTCGAAGATCAGGACATTGGCGTCCACCGCCATTCCGACCGAGAGGATGAATCCGGCCAGGCCGGCCAGCGTCAGGGTGACGCCGAAGAGCTTGAAGATGGCCAGCGTGATCGCCGCGTAGAGCAGCAGGGCAAGGCTAGCCACGACGCCGGGCAGCCGGTAGTAGAGAAGCATGAACAGGATCACGATCGCGAGACCGAAGGCGCCGGCCAGCAGGCTCAGCTTCACCGTCGTGGCACCCAGTGTCGCGCCCACCTCACTGGCGGAGGCGATCGATATCGTGCCAGGCAGCGCTCCGGAGTTCAACTGGATGGCCAGCTGATTGGCGCTGGCTGCGGTGAAGCCGCCAGTAATGATGCCGGTGCCGCCGCAGATTTCGTTCTGCACGTTGGCGTCCTCGATCAGGTTTTGATCGATGAAGATCGCAATCTTGTTCTCGGGCGAATCGGCGGTATGGCTGAAGCGGTCGCGGGTGACCTTGCAGAACAGGTCGCTGCCCCGCGAGTCGAATGACATCTGGACATCCGGCAGGTTGGTATTGGGGTCGGTCGACCGCGTCGCGTTGGTGATCATGCTGCCGTCGATACCGGTCCACTGAGGCTTGTATCCCTGATGGGTGTTGGCGTCGGTGGGACTGAGACCGAGGCTCTGGATTTCCTGGGCGGTGGCGGTGCCGGGCACCCACTCGAAGATCCGCAGATAGGAGGTGGTGCCGAGAATTTGCTTGGCCTGTTCCAGGTTGACTCCGGGCAGCTCGACGATGATCCGGTCCTGGCCTTCGCCGCGGACGACCGACTCGGCATAGCCGCTGCTATTGACGCGGCGCTCGATGATGTTGACCGCGATGTCGCGCGCGTCAGAAAGCGTTCTCCCAGACCGGACGTTTGAGATCTGGAGTTCGAGATGGGTGCCACCCTGGAGGTCAAGGCCTCTGTGCACAAAGATCTGCATGTCGATGCCGAGCGGCCCGATCGATAGCGTGGGGACGCCCCGTAACGGACCGGTCAGCGATTGGTTCGTCGCCAGCCGGTAGACGTAGGCGAACCCATCGACGAAAAGGGCCAGGACGGCAACGACGCCAATCAGCAGAAGAAGACGACGGTCGGCGCGCATTCGGGGAAAGTATAGGCAAGCCCCTGTGAGAAACCCTTAACTTTTCAGGGCAGAGGGGCGAGCTGCCACTCGTCGCGAAGCTTGCTGAGCTGCGCCGCCAATCGACCGGTCCCGATCGCGTCGCGCAACTGACCTACCAGTCGAAGCAGCATCCGAAGATTGTGGATCGAGGCCAGCCGGTGACCGAGGATCTCTCCGGCCATGAAGAGATGCCGCAGGTACGCTCGGGAGAACCGCCTGCATGTGTAGCAGTCGCAGCCCTCGTCGGGCGGCCCGGAATCTTCGATGAAGCGTCTGTTCCGGAGGTTGATGCGCCCGCCCCGGGTCAGGATGGATCCATTTCGGGCAATCCGGGTCGGGAGCACACAATCGAACAGGTCGACGCCGCGCGCGATCGCCTCGAGGAAGTCGGCCGGCGTCCCGACCCCCATCAGATAGCGCGGGCGATCTTTGGGTAGCACCTCCGTCTGGACTGACAGCAGGCGGTAGGTCACTGATTTGGGCTCGCCAAGACTGAGGCCGCCGATGCCATAGCCGTCGAACGGGAGGTCGCCCAGGATCTCGGCGCTATCCATGCGAAGCACCTCATCAAACCCTCCCTGCGCGATGCCAAATCGCAGTTGGCCATTGGCGGGAGATGCTTCCAGGCATCGGACGGCCCACCTGTGGGTTCGCTCGGTCGCGATCTTCGCTACCTCGGCTGTTGCAGGCCAGGAGACTGGCTGATCGAACACCATGGCGATATCGGACCCCAGCTCACGCTGGATCTCCATCACCGACTCGGGCGTGAAACGTTGTTCGCTCCCGTCCAGGTGAGAGCGAAACGTTGCGCCGTCGTCCGTGACGCGCACCAGGTGATCGAGACTGAAGACCTGGAACCCGCCACTATCGGTCAGGATGCCGCGATCCCAGCCCATAAAGCGATGAAGACCGCCCAGTCGGGCGATTCGCTCGGCGCCGGGCCGAAGGGCCAGGTGATAGGTGTTGCCGAGCAACACCTGGGCGCCGACATCGCCGACTTCTTCCGGCGTCAGCGCCTTCACGGTCGCCTGCGTGCCGACCGGCATGAAGGCGGGCGTCTCGATCGGCCCGTGCGCACTCATCAGGCGACCACGCCGCGCACCGTCTTCTTCGGCAATGAGCTCGAAGTGCTTCACTCGTTCGTGGCTCCCTCCCCCGCTCGCGGGGGAGGGTCGGGGTGGGGGCTTCTTCCCATGACGAACATGCAGTCGCCGAAACTGTAGAACCGATAGTGCTTCGCGATCGCCTCGCGATAGGCCGCCAGGATGCGATCGCGGCCAGCAAAGGCACTGACCAGCATCAGCAGGGTGCTTTTCGGGAGATGGAAATTTGTCAGGAGCGCATCGACGACTCGAAAGCGATGGCCGGGAAGGATGAGTAGCTCGGTCCATCGCTCGTCGGCGACGACGGTGTCATCCCTGGCAGCGCTCTCGAGCACTCGGACGCAGGTCGTCCCTACGGCCACCACACGACCTCCGCGCGAACGCGTCTCGCCAATCATCCGCGCCGTTTCTTCGTCGAGGCTGAACCACTCGCGATGGATGTGGTGCTCGGTGGGATTCTCCACGCGCACCGGTCGAAAGGTGTCCAGCCCGACGTGCAGCGTCACGAAGGCCACCTCGACGCCGCGCGCCCTTACTGCGGCCAGCAATTCGGGCGTGAAATGCAGGCCGGCGGTCGGCGCGGCCGCCGAGCCTTCCACTCGCGCGAACACGGTCTGGTACCGCTCCGGGTCGGCAAGGTGCTCTTTGATGTAGGGCGGCGTCGGCATCTCCCCGATGCGCCGGACCTCAGCAAGGGGATCTGCCACGCCGTTCAGACGGACCACGGCGGTTTCGCCGCGACGTTCATCGACGGTCACGGCCAGCCTGGACCCCTCGAACTGGATCCGTGATCCGGGGTCGAGCCGGCGAGCCGGCCGGATCAGCGCCTCCCAGCGTTGCGACCCGCCATCGACCGGACGAAGCAGTAGCAGCTCGGCCCCTCCCCCACCCGCTCGCTGCCCAAGCAGGCGCGCCGGCAACACGCGGCTGTCATTGAGGACGAGGACATCTCCAGGATTCAGATATCGCGGCAGATCGCGCACCCTCGCATGGACGAGCTCGTCCGCATTCGGATCGACGACCAGCATGCGTGCGGCATCGCGCTCATCGAGCGGATGCTGGGCGATCAGCTCATTGGGCAGGTCGTAGTCGAAGTCAGCGGTTCTCAACAGGCCTAAGGAAACCCAGCGCGATGGGAATCGCGGCGAGGCAGGAAGCGAGACTCATCACGAGAGTGGCGTTGAAGCCCAGGTGCTGAACCAGGCCGGCGGCACCGAGGCTGCCGACGCCGACCGCCGCCGCAAAACTCGTGTTCTGGAGAGCCATCGCCGTCCCACGGTCCGTCTCGTCGCTGCGCTTGGTGAGCTCGAGCAGGATCGGTGGTAACACCAGGGCGGCGCTGACGCCGGTCGTCGTACCGGCCAGTAACAGGCTGGTGAACGATGCGGGCGCCAGGAGAAGGGCGATGCCAAGGCCGGTGACCAGCGCCCCGATGACGAGCAGCCAGCGGGACCCAAAACGGTCGGCGAGGAACCCCGCGGGAATGCGCGCGACCAGGACGGCGACGGCATCGGCCACGAAGAACCAACCGACGTTGGGAATTTGGCTCCGCGGCACCTCGATCGGCAGGAACGCCGTGACCACACCCCAGTAGACCACGCATAAGAAGGTAATGAGGTAGAGCGGAGTCCAGGCGCCTCGGTACTTCAACAGCTGGCCTGGCGTCGACGTTGCACGACCGACGTTCAGGAACAAACTGACCGTGATCGCCAGGCCGGCCGCGGTCAGCGCCGTGAGAAACAGGATGGTTGGACTCAGGCCCAGAAGCAAAAGTCCGAGAGGCGGTCCTGCCGCCAGCGAGACATTGTTGAACGCGCCAACCGCCCCTAGCGCGGCGCCCTGGAAGCCTTTCGAGACCAGCATCGGCACGATGCTGAACACCGCTGGAATAACCAACGCAACGCCCACCCCTTGGAGGACGCGAGCCAGGGCAATCGCCGGAAGCCAAACGGACGTCAGAAATAGCACCGCCGCCAATACGTAACAGCCGGAGCCCAGGCGAATGGCCAGACGCGCGCCGCGCCGGTCGACGAATGGACCGACTGCCAGCGTGGCAACGACCTGGACGACCGATGCCAGGCCTACCAGGACACCCACAGACCCCAGCGAGTAGCCCCGATCGCGATAGAGGTAGAGCGGCAGGGCCGCGCTGAACAGATAAAGCGACAACCCCGCGGCCAGGAACGTGAATCCGACGATGCCCAGCTGGAGCCGGCGGCCGGAAGCTAAAACAGTCGCGGCTGTTCGCTACTCGCCTTGACCAGGCCCAGATGCTCGTAGGCAAGCTTGGTCGCCACTCGACCCCGCGGTGTTCTGGCCAGGAAGCCGAGCTGCATCAGGAACGGCTCATAGACGTCTTCGACCGTTTCCGGGTCCTCCGAGACCGACACCGCGATCGTGTCGAGCCCTACCGGCCCGCCGTCGTATTTCTCTACGATCGTGCGGAGGATCCGGCGATCGATCAGGTCGAGACCGAGCTCATCGACTTCGAGCATAGCTAGTGCCTCGAGCGCAATCCGCTCATCGACCCGGCCCTCTGCCCGCACCTGGGCATAGTCGCGGACCCGCCGCAGCAGCCGGTTGGCAACTCGAGGCGTACCCCGCGACCGGCTGGCAATCATCCGCGCGCCCGGCTCGTCGATCTCCACTCGGAGCAGTTGCGCGGATCGCTTGACGATGGCCAACAGATCGCCCGCTGGATAGAAGTAGAGGGCGTAGACGGCCCCAAACCGGTCGCGGAGAGGCGCTGAGAGCATGCCCTGGCGGGTGGTTGCGCCGATCACCGTAAAACGCGGCAGCTGCAGCCGCAGCGGCTGAGCCCCGGCTCCCTTGCCGCTGACGAAGTCGAATTTGAAGTCTTCCATCGCCGGATAGAGGGATTCTTCGACCGGACGGGCCAGCCGATGAATCTCGTCGACAAAGAAGATGTCGCGATCCTCGAGGTTGGTCAGGATCGAGGCCAGGGCGCCCTGATGCTCGATCGCCGGACCGGAGGTCGTCCGGATGTTGACGCCCATCTCATTCGCGATGATGTTGGCGAGTGTCGTCTTGCCGAGCCCGGGCGGCCCCGCGATCAGAATGTGCTCGATTGGCTCATTCCTCCCACGTGCAGCGGTGATCAGGATCTCGAGATTGGCCTTGACCGCTTCCTGCCCAATGAACTCGGTCAGCTGACGCGGCCGCAGGCTTCGATCGAACTCCTGGTCTTCGGTGCGCTCGTCGGCGGTGACGATGCGATCAGTCATGAGCGATCCAGTCCTTTGAGTGCTACCGTCACCAGCTGCTCCAGGGTATGGCTACCACCGTTCCCGGCGCTCGCTTTTCGTAGCGCGTCTTTGGCCTCAGCCGGGGTATAGCCAAGTCCGGTCAGCACCTGCAGCGCCTGCGCCACGGTGTCGGAGCCGGCGGCTGCCGGAGCTCGGGCCTCCTCGCCGAACATCTCGTCCTTCAGCTTGCCTTTGAGCTCGAGGACGATGCGGGCCGCCGTCTTGGGGCCGATGCCCGGTACGGTAGCGAGCAGAGCCGCATCCTCTTTGAGAATGGCGCGCTTCAGGACCCCGATCTCGGCTCGGCTCAGAATTGCCAGCCCGGCCTTGGGCCCGATGCCTTTGACGGACAGCAAGAGCTTGAAGAAGGTGAGCTCGTCAGGGCTTCGAAAGCCGAAGAGTCCGAGGGCGTCTTCGCGCACGTAGGTATAGGTATAGAGCCGGAGACGCTCCCCCACGCTGGGAAGTTCCGCCAGGGCGCGAGCGCCGACCGTGACCAGGTAGCCGACCCCATGCACGTCGACGAGCACCGTCTCGCCTCCTCGCTGGGCCAGGATGCCCTCGAGGGATCCAATCAAGCCCGAACGCCTACGGGAGGGCGGCTGATGATCGTCCGCAGCCGGCCACTGTGATGGTGGCAGATGGCGATGGCGAGCGCGTCGATGGCATCGTCGGAGCGCGGCAACTCGCGGGTCGCGAGCAGCGACTGCACCATCTTCAGCATCTGGCCCTTGGTGGCCCCACCGTATCCGGTCAGCGACATCTTGACCTGGTTGGGTGTGTATTCGTGGACCTCGGCACCGGCCTCGACGGCTGCCAGCAGGGCGACGCCGCGCGCCTGGCCGACCGCCATCGCGGTGCGAACGTTCTTGCTGAAAAACAGCTCTTCGAAGGCGGCGGCCTGCGGGTGCAGCTCCGCCAGCAGCGCTCGCATCTGGTCGGCCAGCACGCGCAGCCGCTTGGGTTCGGACAGATTGGCCGGGGTCTTCAGCGTGCCCGAGGTGATCAGCGACAGCCGGCCGTTGGCCCGCCGTACGGCGCCATAGCCGGTATCGGCCAGCCCCGGGTCAACACCGAGGACCAGCAGGCCGTCGCTAGACACGCTCGCTGAGGCGCTCCATCACGTCGGCCGGCACATCGATATTCGAGTACACCGACTGCACATCATCGAGTTCCTCGAGCGCATCGAGCAGCTTGAGCACCGGCGGAGCGGTCGCCTCGTTCAGAGAAACCAGCTGTGAGGCGTTCATCGTCACTTCAGCTGAATCGATCTTGTAGCCCTTCTTTTTCAACGCGTCCTGCACGGCTTCGAGCTTCGCCGGATCAGTAACGATCTCGACCGTCTTGCCATCGACCTGGGCATCGCTCGCTCCTACCTCGATCGCCTCGAGACCAATCTCATCGGGATCCCGGCCGTTGGCATCGACGACGATCTCGCCCTGCCGCGAGAACATCCAGCCGACGCTCCCCGTGGTGCCGAGATTTCCGCCTGAGCGGGTGAACAGGTTGCGAATATCACTGCTCGTCCGGTTGCGGTTGTCGGTAACCGTCTCGACCAGGACGGCGACACCGTGTGGCCCGTAACCTTCGAAGCGAAGCTGCTCCATCTGCGCGCCGCCGAGCTCACCCGTGCCCCGCTGGATGGCGCGCTTGATGTTGTCCTGCGGCATATTGACATCGCGGGCCTTCTCAATCGCCAGTCGCAGGCGGTAATTGCCCTCCGCGTTCCCGCCGCCCTCGCGAGCGGCGATGGCAATTTCGCGCGCCACCTTGGTGAATTGCTGACCTTTCTTCGCGTCGGTGAGGGCCTTCTTGTGCTTGATCGAAGACCATTTAGAGTGTCCGGACATCTTCTCCCCGTCGGAAGTTTAGCTCACCTTCAGCCGCACCAGGCGATGATTGCCGCGGCGTAACAGCCAACCATCCTGCGGATTGACGGCCGCGTCGATTGATTCAACGATGCGATCGTTGATGCTGAGCCCCTTCTGGACGGCGAGGCGGCGCGCTTCACCCTTACTGCTGACCAGGCCGGATTCGAGAAACAGTTCTGCACCGGTGCGCTCGCCAGCACGAATCGTCACCGCCTCGGGTTCGGCCGCCAGAATGCGACCTCCCGATCCTCGATAGGCGTCCGACGCCACATTGCGGTGGAACTGCTGGACGATGCGCTCCGCCAGTCGCTGCTTGACGTCGCGCGGATTTGCGCCATCCTGTAGGGCACGCCGTTCAGCGGCGATCTCGGCCGGGGTCGCGTCCGTTGCCAGTTCGAGGTAGCGAAGAATGAGATTGTCCGGCACTGCCATCGCCTTGCGATACATGACGTCCGGCGACTCGTCGATTCCGATGTAGTTGTCGAGGCTCTTGCTCATCTTCTGGACACCGTCCAGACCCTCGAGCAGCGGCATGGTCTGAATGTCCTGCGGCGGCTGGCCGAATGCCTCCTGCAGGTCACGTCCGACCAGCAGGTTGAAGGTCTGATCGGTGCCGCCCAGTTCGAGATCCGACTTGATGGCGACGGAGTCATAGGCCTGCAGCAACGGATAGAGCAGTTCGTGCAGGCTGACGGGGCGGCCTTCCTTGACGCGCTTTGCGAAATCTTCACGAGCCAGCATGCGCGCGACCGTGTACTTGCTCATCAGGCCAACCACGTCATCGAGCCGCATGCGGTCGAACCATTCCGACTGAAAGCGGACCTCGGTCGCGCTCTCCTCGAGGATCTTCCAGGCTTGATCGAGATAGGTTTTGGCCGCCGCATCGACCTCCTCGTGTGTCAGCTGCGGCCGGGTCACGTTCTGACCCGAGGGGTCTCCGATGCGGGCGGTCCAGTCGCCAATGATCAGGACAACCTGGTGGCCATGCTCCTGATAACGGCGAAGCGTGCGCAGCTGGACCGTGTGACCGAGGTGGATGTCGGGCCGGGTCGGATCGAGCCCGAGCTTGACGCGCAACCGATCTCCGCGGACGATGCGCTGGCGGAGGTGTTCGCGGTCGACGATGTCAACCGCGCCGCTGGTGACGGCCTGCCAGGCCTCGTCATCAGGGTTTTGTTGTCTTTTCATCATTCCGTCACGCGTTCTAGACGCGAGTATATCGGCGCTTCGCTCGATCAACTGTGCTTTTTACCGAACTCAACCGTTATAGACGCGGTGTCGCCAGACAAACACCGGTTTGCCCGACTCGCCGCCATCCGAGTGCTTACGATTAGCCGGCTCAAGCGCCGGCGTCGGGCGGGCAGCTTCGCCAAATACCTGGTTGTCGGACTGACCCTGATCGGCCTGCTGGGCCTGGGGGGCGGCGCGGAAGCGGTGGACACCTATCAGACCTATACGCGCGACCTGCCCGACCCCAGCTCGCTCAATGCCAAAGAGCTGGCGCAGGCCACCAGGATCTATGACCGTAATGGGATGCTGCTCTACGTCAAGCACACCGACGGCGTGGTTCGCACCGTGGTGCCGCTCTCGGCCATGTCGCCGCACCTGATCGAAGCCACCATCTCGATCGAGGACCGCTACTTCTACACCCACAACGGCATCGACATCCCCCGGATCGTGAGCGCCGCGTTCGCCAACATTACCCATCAGCACATCGAGCAAGGCGCCAGCACTATTACGCAACAGCTCGTCAAGCGCATGTTCGTCGGTAACGACCCCTCTCTGGAGCGCAAGGTCCGAGAGGCGGTGCTGGCGATGGAGATCGAGCGCCGGTACACGAAGAACGATATCCTGACGCTCTACCTGAACCAGATCTTCTATGGCCATGAGGCCTATGGCGCGGAGGCGGCCGCCCAGACCTACTTCGCCAAGTCCGCCAAAAACCTGGACATCGCGGAGGCCGCGATGCTGGCCGCCATTCCGAATTCGCCTTCTCAGCTCGATCCGTATAACCCGACGACGCTGCCCAACGCGAAGGCTCGCCAGGAGCTCGTGCTCCACGACATGCTCCGTGACCACTTCATCAGTCAGCAGGAGTACGACACCGCCGTCAAGGAACCGCTCAAGCTGCAGAACGGCAGCATCCAGCGAGATCTCAACGCCCCCTGGTTCGTCGACTACGTTCTCCAGCAGCTCAGCCACCAGTACGGCGATGCGGTTGTCTCGGGCGGCGGGCTGCGGATTACGACGACGCTCGACTTCAACCTTCAGCGGATTGCCGAGCAGGCCGTGGCCAGCAACGTCAACCGCCCCGACCTGCGGGCGCGCAACGTCAACAACGGGGCAGCCGAGGTCATCGATCCCAACACCGGCCAGGTGCTGGCCATGGTGGGCAGCGCCAACTACTACGACCAGGCCATCGGCGGCCAGTACAACGTGCTCACCGACGGGCAGGGCCGGCAGCCGGGATCGTCGTTCAAGATCTACGTCTACGCCACCGCCTTCGCCAACGGCTACGCTCCCTCAAACCTGATCGACGATAGCCAGGGCAAGATCGACGGGCATGCGTTCGTCGACTGGGACCATCGCAGCGAGGGCGTCATCACCCTTCGCCGAGCCCTCGAGGAATCGCGAAACATCCCGGCGCTGATGCTGCTTAAGCAGCTCGGCTACGACCGAGTCTTCCAGACAGCGCGCATGATGGGCTTGACCAACGCCAACCTCACGCCCGAGCGCGGACTGGCGCAGGCGATCGGCGCCAGCGAAGTCCTCCCCTATCAGCACTTCAACGCCTACGGGGTGCTGGCCTCGGGTGGCATCTACCACGATCCGACCGTGATTCTCAAGGTCGTCGATAGCGAGGGAAAGGTGTTGCAGGAATGGAAACCGGGTCCGGGGGTACGCGTCCTCCCCGCCCAGGTCGCCTATGAAGTCAGCGACATCCTCCGGCCGGTAGGCGCCGCCCTGAACATCAAGCGGCCGTTCGCGTCGAAGACCGGCACCACCGAAAACTGGCATGACTCCTGGCTGATCGGCTACAACCCCGACGTGGTCATCGGAGCCTGGATGGGCCACACCTGTGCGGGTGGCTGCCCGTCGAACGTCAACTCGAATCTCAACGTCGTCTGGGGCGTGCAGGGCGCCGGGTTGATCTTCCGTGACATCTTCAACGCCTACGAAACGAATAAGCCGGTCCGCGACTTCCCGGTTCCTGACGGGCTGAAGAAGGTCACGGTCTGCCGCGCCAGCGGCCTGCTGGCGACCGCCAACTGCGCCGGCCAGACGATCACCGATTGGTTCATCGCCGGCCAGGCGCCGAACCGCCCCGATGATTGGTACCGTTCGGTGCGGGTCTGTACCACCGACGGCCTGCTCGCCACCCCCGACATCCCGGCCGCCCTCACCACGGTGAAGACATTCGTCAACTACCCGCCGGGTTACCCGGACAACCTGAAGGACAAAAACAGCCCGCAGCCCCCGACGCAGAACTGCCAGCTGTTCACCGAGACGACGCCGCCCACCCTGACCGTTGCGCCGGCGCCGCAGCCCGACGGCAGCGTGCTAGTCACCGCGACGGCGACAGACGACGAGGCGGTCAAAGAGGTCGACTTTTTCCTCGACGGCGCAAGCCAGCCAGTCCAGGCGACGCAAGCGCCATACACCTTTGTCATCAAGGGTCATCCCGGGAGCACCCACAAGCTGATCGTCCAGGCCTACGACTACAACCCGGCCAACGCGGCCGCGGCACAGACCATCACCATCACGCTCCCGAGCTAACGGTCGACACCCGACCCGACACCGAGCGGCTTCCCACCACGGCAAAGCGGTAGGGGAAATCCACGGCGCGCGAGATCCCGATTCGCGTCGATATGGCGACCTCACGATCGGGCACTGGGGTGCCGGCGGCGATTCCCAGCGGTCCACGCGTGAGGTCGCGGCCGTTGTCGGCGAGGGTGAGCCCGAAGGCGCGCCCGATCTTTCCGGGGCCACTCAACAGGCGGTGTTCGGGTCCCTGGTCACCCCGGGCTCGGATGATCGCGATCCCCGACCGCGGCTCGAGGGCACGCAGTAGCACCGCGCCGGCCTTGCCGGGCTGGTCAGCGACCACATTGAGGCAGTAGTGCACGCCGTAGCTGAAATAGACGTAAGCGTGCCCGGCCGGGCCGAACATGACGGCGTTCCGGGCGGTACGACCGCGGAAGGCGTGCGATGCCGCATCGGCCTCCCCGGTGTAGGCCTCGGTCTCCACGATTCGGCCGGCAATCAGCCCTTGCGGGGTGCGGTAGAAGAGAATCCGCCCGAGCAGATCACGCGCCAGGGTGACGGGTTTGCGCGCAAAGAACGATCGCGACAACCGCGGCGCCGTAAGGTTATTGCTCGGCAAACCAAGCCTATTGTGTCGGTCTTAGGCCGCGTCCATCGCACCTGCCCGGTCTAGCGAACCAACAGTTGCGTGAAGTAACTGCTGATGCTGCTGGGCAGCACGAGCGAGAACACGGCTCGGGTCAGTGGCTCCAGGCCGTAGAAATGCGGCGCCAGCAGCGAATTCGTGAACCAGTCCTGGATCGTGAGAAATGCCGGAGGCGTTGCGTACCCGCTCGGCAGCTTGGTGTTGACCGCGCCAACGCCGACGATCAAGACCACCGTGATTTCGAACGCCCCCACGACCGCGCCGGCCAGCGTCCCGGTGAGGCGGTCAAAAGCGGGCGCGATCAGCATGTCGAGGTAGCGCTGGTAGACGGCGCCGAGGACCTCAAAAAGAACGACAGCGAAGGTCACGATCACCGTGTAGGTGATCAGGTGCGACCAGATCGCCGAGGTAATGCCAAACGTGTTCGCGATGTAGGTCGAGGTATTCGCGCTGGTCAAGGTAGCCGCTCCCACGCCGGCGAAGAGGCCGACAAACGCGACGATCCGGCGAACCAGCCCGAACGCCCAACCGAGGAGCAGGTTGCCTGTCAGGGCGACGACGATGATCAGGTCCAGGAAGTCCATCAGGACCGAACCTCTGCCCCGAAACGCGCGTTGAGGCCATCGACGATCCGCTGCTGCGACGCCGAAACCTCGTCGTTGGTCAGGGTTCGATCATCCGCCTGGTAAAAAAGGCGGAAGGACAGGCTGCGGGCACCGGCCCCCAATTGCGGGCCTTCGTATTCGCTAAGCATGGAGACCTCCCGCAACGTGTAACCGCCGAGCTGCCGGATTACTTGCACGAGATCGTTACCGGCGATCTTGCCCCGAATCAGGACCGTAAGGTCCC
Organism: Candidatus Dormiibacterota bacterium; assembly: GCA_035716185.1. Classification (GTDB taxonomy): domain Bacteria; phylum Chloroflexota; class Dormibacteria; order CF-121; family CF-121; genus CF-13. Next base: position 98,366 of record DASTJZ010000075.1, on the reverse strand, counting down.
GTCGGACCCCCGGGAATCGAGGTAGCAGCCCTGCCTGGGGCGTCCGCTGGCCACCGGCCGTCAGGCGATCGAAGAGGACCTCAGCAGCCACCGCCCGGCCAGGCAGGTCGAGCCGGCTGAGCGTCGCCGGATGGACTTCGCCTACTACGCCAACCGCTTGGCCCTGCTCGATGATCTCGGCTGTACGACCCGGATGGAAGCCCGGAGCTTGCGCCTGGCGAAACACGGTCGATCCGATCGCCAGCCGGTCGCGAAGCGTGGCCAGTGTCGCCTGCAAGTTGCGCAGCTCGGCTAGGGCGGCTGGAGCGCCCCCGGCTGGAACATGCACCGCTACCGCCAGCATCTGCGGTTCATCCAGCTCACCCGGTTTGCCTTGCCAGAACACGGAACCAATTTCGAACAGGCGCGCGCCAAGCTGGTCCTGGCGGGCGTTGAAGGCCAGCGCCTCGAGCAATCCCGGGAGAAGGCTGGCACGAAGCGCGCCGCGATTCTCCGCCATTGGGTTCGCGATCCGCACAAGTGTCGAGGGCGACATCGGAAGTCGGAGCTCCTGGCTCGCCGCCGCACTCACCAGACTGTTCGTCACCGCCTCGTCGGTCTCCCGACCGACCAGTACTTCACGAGCGAGCTCATCCGCGTCGCGGCGATCGAACAGCTCACGTACTGGTGTACGCTCCCCGGGCAGCGTGCTCGGCACCCGGTCGTAGCCGTAGATCCGGCCAACCTCCTCGACCACGTCCTCCGGGATCGAACAGTCGAGCCGGAACTCTGGCGGATGCACCAGCAACCGGCTGTCCGATCGATCCACCCGGAACGCCAAGCGCTCGAGGATCGATTCCGCGTCGGCCGCCTTGACCGTCAGTCCCAGCAGTCGACCGATTCGTTCCGTCGTGAGGTCGATGGTGACCGGTTTGAGCCGGTCCGGGTAGACGTCGGCCGTGCCAGTGGCCGCCCCGCCGGCAAGCTCGATGATCAGCCGGGTGGCGCGGTCGATGGCAGCAGGAGGCAGGGCGGGGCTAAGCCCCTTTTCGAAGCGTTGCGAGGCTTCAGTGCGTAAGCCAAAGGCTCGCGCCGTCCGACGAATCGATCGCGGCTCCCAGGTCGCGGCTTCGAGCAGCACGTCGGAGGTAGCGGTCGTGACGGCGCTGTCTTCGCCGCCGATGATGCCGGCCAGGCCCTGAGGCCGCTCAGTGTCGGCCACGACCATGGCGCTCGCCTCGAGCGACCGGGTCTTCCCGTCGAGACTGTGCACCTGCTCCCCCGTGCGCGCCCGACGCGCCACAAGCCTACCGCCGGCCAGCTTCCGGGAATCGTAGGCATGCATCGGCTGCCCCAGCTCGAGCATCACGTAGTTCGTGATGTCGACCACATTGCTGATCGGCCGGACGCCGGCAGCTCGCAACCGCGCCTGCATCCAGGCTGGCGAGGGAGCGACCTTGACTCCGGTGATCAACCGCGCGACAAAGCGGCGGCAGCCATCCGGGTCGTCGATGCGGACCAGGGCGGACGCTGGATGGGAGCGTGTCTCGGCGAGTTTGGGCTGGCGCAACGGCAGCGCAAAGATGGCACTCACCTCGCGGGCAATCCCGAGATGGCAGAGCAAGTCCGGGCGATTGGACTTGATCTCCAGTTCGAGAATCGTGTCGCGGGGAAAGAGCTCGCGGAGATCCTGGCCCGGTGTGGCCCCGGGATCCAGGATCATGATCCCGGCGGCATCGTCCCCGAGGCCAAGCTCGATCTCGGAGCAGAGCATGCCCTGTGAGCGCACACCGCGGAACACCTGGCTACCGATCGTCCGGGTTCCTAGCCGGGCGCCCTCAGGTGCCAGGGGCACGAGATCGCCGACGTTGAGATTGGTCGCCCCAGTGACCAGTTCGATCGAATCCCGTCCGGTCGTCACCGTGGCCAACTGCAGTTTGTCGGCGTTGGGGTGCGCGCGGAGGGCCGTCACTCGGGCGACAACCACGCCGTCGAAGTCAACGTCCTGCTCGTGGATCCGCTCGACCTCGTTGCCAGCGAGGGTAAGCCGGGCGGCGAGCGGCTCCACGTCAGCAGGAATGTCCACGAAGTCCCTGAGCCAACTGAGGGAGATCCGCATCAGAACTGCCTGAGAAAGCGCACGTCGTTATCGAGGAACAGGCGCAGATCATTGACGTTGTACTTCAGCATCGCCAACCGGTCGAGACCGGCGCCGAAAGCGAACCCTGAGTAGTGCGCGGGGTCAATCCCACCATTCCGCAGGACTTGCGGGTGCACCATCCCTGCGCCAAGGATCTCCAGCCAGCCGCCTTTGCAGCTGCGACAACCAGCGCCGCCGCAGAGACCGCAGGACACGGCGGCGCCGATGCTGGGCTCGGTGAATGGAAAATGGTCGCCGCTGATCCGGATGCGGCGGTCCGCGCCAAACAGTGAACGGGCGAAATACTCGATGGTGCCCTTCAGGTCCGACAGCCGGATGTCGTGGTCGACGACCAGGCCTTCGACTTGATGGAACTGCGAGCCGTGGGAAGGATCCGTCGCGTCGCGCCGGTATACGGCGCCCGGGGCGATGATCCGGATGGGCGGCTTGTGCGACTGCATGTAGCGGATCTGCACGGGCGAGGTGTGCGTCCGCAGCAGCAGCCTGCTGTTTTCGAGGTAGAAGCTGTCCATCGTGTCCCGGGCCGGGTGTTCCTCCCCGATATTGAGCGCCTCGAAGTTGTGGAAGTCGTCCTCAACCTGTGGGCCGAGCGCAACTTCGTAGCCCAGGTGGGAAAAGATCGCTTTCACTTCCCTCAGGATCAGCGTCAGGGGATGCAGATGGCCCCGGCGAATCGGTGTCGGGACGACCGTGACGTCGGCCCACTCGGTGTCGGCCAGGTTCTCCAACCGCGACGCTTGAAGCGCCTTCGCCCGATCTCGGAGCAACGCCTCGATCTCCGCCTTGAGGGTGTTCGCCTTGGCTCCCGTTGCCGCCCGCTGGTCGGCCGGCAGGCTCCCCAGGCCACGGAGAGCCGTAGTCAATTGCCCCTTCTTCCCCAGCACCTCCACCCTGACCTGCTCCAGGGCCGGTTCGTCGGCCGCGGCACTGATCCGGCGGCGCGCCTCCGCCGCGATCGCATCCAGGTCGACCGTGTTTACGCTCATCACACCTCCAAGCGCGCCTGGTTCACTGTTCCATGGAGCAGGCCGGCGGTCGGGAGGCGGCGCTGACGGGCGCTAGTTCAGCGGCAGCCGGCCCGGGCCGGCCCGATAAACATGAAGCGCGAGTCGACACGCACGTTGACCGAAATCTTACCCCTTGCCGCGGGCGACCGCGATGAGCTCGTTGAACGACTCGGCGTCCCGAACCGCCAGATCGGCCAGCATCTTGCGGTTGATGTTGACCCCGGCCAGCTTGAGGCCGTGCATGAACAGGTTGTAGGGCATGCCCTGACTGCGGGACGCGGCGTTGATGCGCGCAATCCACAGTTTGCGCATGTCCCGCTTGCGGATGCGCCGGTCGCGATAGGCATACTCCAAGGCGTGCAGGACGGCCTCGTTGGCCGGCCGAAACAGCGTCCGGTGCGTCATCCGGAAGCCCTTGGCCAGCTTGAGAATCTTCTTGTGGCGGCGGCGTGATGGCACGCTCCGTTTTACGCGAGGCATGTCACTCCTTCTCCTTCAGGTAGGGAGCCACCCGTTTGATGCGCTTGGCGTCCTTGCCCGTCAGGACGAGCAGCTTACTGTACTGCCGTTTGCGACGGGGGCTCTTATGCCCCAGCAGGTGGCTCTTCTGGGCGTGTGGACGGACGATCTTTCCTGTCTTGGTGGCTCGAAACCGCTTCGCCGTCGCGCGATGGGTGCGGAGCTTAGGCATGGGTCGCCCCCTTCACGCGCTCGGGTCGAGCCTGCGGCGGCGTCGGGGCAGGAGGCGGAGGCTGGCCCGGCGCTTGTGCCGGCGCCAGGATCATGATCATGTTCTTTCCTTCCAGCAGGGGCAGGCGCTCTACTGTGCTGATGGTCTTGAGCTCGCGCGCCATGCGATCGAGCAGGTTCTTGCCGATGTCCTGGTGGACCATCTCGCGCCCGCGGAACATGATGGTCAGCTTCACCTTGTCGCCCTCTTCGAGGAACGACTTGACGGCATGGAACTTCGTCTGGAAATCGTGCTCGCCGATTTTTGGACGAAGCTTCATCTCTTTGACCTTGATGACGTTGTGTTTGCGGCGTCCATCTTTGTCTTTCTTCAGGCTCTCAAACTTGAACTTGCCATAGTCCATGATCCGCGCCACCGGCGGCTGCGCCTGAGGGGCCACCTCAACCAGGTCCATCTCACGCTCGACCGCCAGCGCCTTCGCCCGGTCGGTCGCCATGACCCCTAGCTGCTCGTTGCGATCGTCGATAACGCGGACTTCCGAAGCGCGAATCTGATCGTTAATCCGAAGTTCCCTAAATGCCGTGGATCAAGCCTCCTTCGAAAACAAAAAAGATAGCCCCGAGGCTATCTTCGTCCCTTTGACCTCTTCGGCGCCGGCCTGGAGGTGGAAGCCTGGGACAGCCTCGCTTGGCACGCGGGAGTATACCACGTGATTTGCGCTGACAAACTCGACCAGCCGAGCCGATGGCGCCTCCGGCAAGCTAAGCATGATGCGCGTGCTCACCCTCAACCTGTGGGGACTCGGCGGGCTCTGGCCGAAACGGCGCTCCGTGCTCGTCGATGGCCTTCGCCAGCTTCAGCCTGACCTGGTCGCCTTTCAGGAGACCATCGTGCGACCCGGTTACGACCAGGTCGCCGAGGTGCTCGGCGCCGACTACCACATCGCCCATCAGTCTCTTGGCCTGGTGGCGGCGAGCGAGAAGGGCTTTCACGGCGTGTCGACAGCCAGCCGGTGGCCGCTGATCAACGTCCGCGAGGTCGACCTCCATGTCACGCCGCGCACGGCGGACTTCCCGTGCACTGCGCTGATGGCTCATGTCAGGACGCCGGTCGGCGACGTCCTCTTCGTGAACCATCTCCCGAGTTGGCAGCTGGACTTCGAATACGAACGCGAGCTGCAGGCGGTTGCCACCGCACGAGCCATCGAAGCGGCGTTAGCCGGACACCCGGGGCACGTCGTGGTCGCCGACGACATGGATGCCGACCCGACGGCGACCAGCATCCGCTTCTGGACGGGGCGCCATTCGTTGAGCGGCATGAGCGTGTGCTATCGCGATGCATGGGAGAGCCGGAACCCTGGCGATCCCGGCCACACCTATACCCCCGACAACCCGCTCGTGGTGGTGCCCGACTGGCCGTTCCGGCGCATCGACTACATCCTGGTCAGCTGCGGCGCGCATCGGGGAACCACGCTCGAGATCGCCGGCTGTCAGCGCGTGTTCGCCGAACCGGTGCACGGTGTTTGGGCGAGCGACCACTTCGGTGTCATGGCCGACCTAGCACTTCCGTCTAAGTGAGGTCAAGCGGCAGGCGCGCTTCTTCCTCGAGACGCCGCAAGAACTCACCGACCGAAATCGCCTCCTGATCGCCGCCCTCCCGGCGCCTGATGTTGAGGGTGCCGCTCTCCAGCTCCTTGTCCCCAACCACCGCCATGTAAGGAACCTTTTGAATCTGGGCATCCCGGATCTTGGCCTGCATCCGCTCGCTTCGGGCGTCGACCTCGACCCGCAGGTCGCGCTGGCGGAAGCGATCGGCCAGTTTGCCGACCGCCTCCACGTGACGGTCGGCGATCGGAATGAAGGCCAGTTGCACCGGCGCCAGCCAGACCGGGAACGCACCGCCGTAGTGCTCGATCAGGTAGGCCATGAACCGCTCCATCGACCCGATTGGCGCACGGTGGAGCATCACCGGCCGTTCCGTCTTTTGATCGGAGGTGACGTATTCGAGGCCAAAGCGCTCAGGCAAGAGGAAGTCGATCTGGTTGGTCGACAGGCTGAACTCGCGACCGATGGCATCCTTGATCTGGACGTCGAGCTTCGGCCCGTAGAAAGCGGCTTCGCCAGGTGCCTCGACGAATGGATGGCCGGAGTCACGAAGCGCTTGCCGGCCGGCCTCCTGCGCGCGATCCCACACGGCCGGATCGCCCATCCACTTGTTACTGGTGTCGTCGCGTAATGAGAGGCGAAAGTAGAAATCCCGGATATCGAAGGCTCGGTACACCTGAAGGATCAGCTGGATGACGCGTTCGAACTCCTCAGTGAGCTGATCGGGACGGCAGAAGATGTGAGCATCGTTGATCGTGAAGGCACGAACCCGGATCAACCCGGAAACCTCGCCGGACTTTTCGTAGCGGTACACCGTCCCCAGTTCGGCGAGGCGAACCGGAAGATCGCGGAAGCTGTATGCCTTGCGCTGAAAGACCCGGATGTGGTGCGGGCAGTTCATCGGACGCAACTGCCATTGCTCGTCTTCGGTCAGGGAGGGCGCGTACATTGACTCGTGGTACCGCTCCCAATGCCCGCTGATTTTGTACAGCTCGAGTCGAGCGATGTCCGGGGTCTTCACATGTTCGTAGCCCTGGCGGCGCTCCAGCCGAAGGATGAACTCCTCCATCTGGCGTCGGATGGTGGCGCCTTTGGGGGTGAGCATCGGCAGGCCACGACCGATCACCTCATCGATGACGAACAGGTCGAGGTCTTTTCCCAGCTTGCGATGGTCCCGCTTGGCCGCCTCTTCGAGCAGCTTGAGGTGCTCCTCGAGCTCCTTCTGGGTCGCAAACGCCGTTCCGTAGATGCGGGTCAGCTGTTGATTCTTCTCGCTTCCCTTCCAGTAGGCACCGGCGATGCTCAGGAGCCTGAAGGCGCCGAGCTTTCCAGCGTCCGCGACGTGGGGGCCCAGACAGAGGTCGACGAAGTCGCCCGTCTTGTAGAGCCGTGCCGTCTCGTCGGTCACTTTGTCATGGATCAACTCCACCTTGAGCGGCTGGTGCAGGCGCTCGAACAGGGCGATCGCCTCGGCTCGGGGCAGCTCTTCCCTGACAAAGGGCGGCGCCGCCTTGGCGATCTCGCGCATTCGCTCCTCGATCTTTGGCAGCTGTTCGGGCAGGAGGCGCTCCTGGAAGCCGAAGTCGTAGTAGAAACCCTCGTCGGTCGCCGGTCCGATTCCGATGACTGTCCCGGGGAACAGGTCGAGGACGGCGGCCGCCATTACGTGCGCCGTCGAATGGCGCAGGGTTTCGAGGTCAACGCTCATAGATGTCCCCCCGAAAGGGTCAGCCGATTATACGAAGGCTTTTGGACTGCGCCTAAACGGCGCGCAGGCGTTGCAAACCGGCCGGGATGTCCTCCCGGCCGAACGTTCGCCCGTCGAGCGAGGCCTCGATATCGGGATGCACCTGGAACATCAACGAGAGCTGATGCGCTAGGGGAACGATTGGCGCTCGGCGGGCCTGCCGCCGCAGACGCTCCTGCCGGCCGGGGTCGAGCGCACAGCATCGAATGCTGCAGTACTTGGCGGTCGCCTTCTTGACGAAGGCATCACAACCCGGACGAGCGCAGACCTTAAGCGGAGCGGTTTGTTTGAAACCGTGAGCGACCTCCACTTCTGTTCCCTCCATCATTACTGCGGTCCGTGCCGAAACCGGTCTCCCCTGACGCGCTACTGATTATCCGCGCCGCTTCGAGCGTGTCAAGCATTGAGCGTGCTTATGCACACTGGTCCACCCTCAAGGGGATAAGCGGGGGAAAAAACGAGCGACGGATGACCGCTTAGAGCGGCGTCGCCGGCGATTTTGGTTTCAGCTTGCCCTCTCGTCGCTGCTCGAGCAGGTCAGCGACAAGCTGCGGCAACGCCGCGGCATCATCGACGCCGCGAACCCAGGTGGCATCGGCGCCGAACTTCTTCGCCCGACGCACCTGATGGGGCAGCGAGGTGAGGGCGAGGATGACCGGCCGGGGAAAGCCGACCGCATTGTTGAGGACACCAAACACATACGCGGTATCCGCTTCCCAGATCGCCATGTCGATGAGCACGGCCGCCGGCTGGATCCGTTCGCAGAGCCGTTGCACGTCCTCGCTGGGCAGCGCCGTCCGCGCCCGGTAGCCGCCATCGATAAAGAGGTCGCGATAGGCGATCGCTTGTTTGGGATCGTTCTCAAAGACCAGGACGCCGGGAGCGCCACCGTCGCCGTTGGGAGCCATAGCCATCGACGACCGCATTATGGCATGCACCATAGCCGTAAGCGGCGCGCCCTTCACGCGTTAACGCTTGTGGAATCGCCCTTCGCTCAATCCCCGGGTCGCCACCCGGGGATCTCTTTTATGTCGCGAGCCAACCGCCCAATTTCTGGCCGTCGACGTTCGCGCCGCTGAGAAGCGCCACGGCCGGCCGCGGGAGCGTGGTGTCAGCAAGAAGGGCAGCGACAGCGGCCGCGCCCCCTGGCTCCAGCACGAGCTTGCTCTTGAGGGCCACGACCTTCAGTGCCTCGATGATCGCCGCATCAGAGATGAGTCGCATCTCATCGACATAACGCTGGATGATGCCGAGGGTGAAGGGCCGCGTATAGGGCGGCGCCAGGGCCTCTGCCACCGTGTCGAGTCGCGAGGGGACGACTGGCCGGCCAGCGGCAAGGCCTTCGCTGACGACCGGCGCCCCCTCCGGCTCGACGCCGATCAGGCGGATCTCTTTACGTTGCTGTTTCAGCGCCAGGCTGATGCCGGCGATCAGCCCGCCTCCGCCGACGGGCACAACCATGGTCCGGATGTCCGGAACCGCTTCGAGAACCTCCAGGCCGACCGTCCCCTGCCCTGCTACCACAGCCGGGTCGTCGAAGGGATGGACCAGAGTGAGGTTGCGCCGCTGCTGTTCTTCCTCGAGACGTTGCTGCCACTCTGCGATGGGCACCAGGATGACCTCGGCACCATAGCCCCGGATCGCCTGCAGCTTCGCCGGCGGCGCGTCATCTCGGATGACGACCACACAGGAGGCTCCGATGGTCGCCGCAGCCCAGGCAAGTGCCATCCCGTGATTGCCGGCGGACAACGTGATCACGCCTCGACGCCGCTGCTCAGGACTCAGTTGGAGAACCGCGTTGACCGCCCCGCGGACCTTGAACGAACCGGTGCGTTGCAAGTTTTCCGCTTTGAGCCAGACGCCGGGCCCGCCGACGGCCTCGCCCGAGAGGGTCGGAGTGGCAAAGATGTGAGGTCGAATCCGCCCGGCCGCGGCCCGAAAATCGGCCAGAGAGAGGACCTCCGACTCAACCACCATGCTGTAGACGGTAGCGGTTATCGAGGCTTAGTTCCAGAAACCGTGCAGCAGGACGTAGTCGAGCAATTGCGCCAACCAGCGGCGAACCTTCGTGGCCATCGCCGATATAACGGTGAATCCTGCGGGGGCTGGCGTGTTAGCCAGCTGGTGGGCGCAACAGGAGTCGAACCTGTGACCTCTTCCTTGTCATGGAAGCGCTCGTACCAACTGAGCTATGCGCCCGTGTTCGGACGGGATTATAGCGGCGTTTTCGCGGGATTCGGGGGTACCAGGGGGCTACGTCGGCCGGCGAAGGCTGAGATCGCGCCACTGAGGACGAGGAGTAAGCCCATTCCGAAGATCACGCGGGTGACGCCAAAGAGGTCGGCCAGCCCGCCCGCGACCAGGATGGGGATCGCGATCGCCGTGTTGACCACTGTGAACATCGTGCCGAAGATCCGTCCGCGGAGCTCGGCCTCGGTGGTTTCCTGGAGCACGGTGAAGGCGGGGATGAAGAGGGCACCGAATTCAACCCCACCGATGAAGCCAAAGACCACCGGGAACCAGACGAGCAGCCAGGTGGCAGAGAGCTGCTCGAGCAGGTAAGGCACCACCGCGATCAGGACCAGGGTGAGTCCCGACGAAATCAAGGCCAGGATCAGAAGCCGGCTGCGGCGATAGTGGCGGCCGTACTGCCCAAGGTAGAACGCCGCACCGAGCATGCCGATCACCGCGGGTGCCAGGAACAGGTAGACGTCCGTGACCTGCAGGTGAAGCACCTTGCTCATGTAACCGGGAGCCAGAACAAAAACCGAGAAGATCACGGCGATCGTCAGGCTCAGCTGGACGACGGCGAAGCGCACCAGGGGACGGGCCGCGATGTAGGCGAAGCCCTCACGCAGTTCATAGAGGATATCCGAATCTCGCTCGCCCATCTGGTGCGTGCGGGCATGCAGGTCGGTCTTGATCAAGTAGATCAGCCAGGCCGCGAAGAGGAATAGGAATGCCGCGATCCAGTAGGGCGAGTTCTCGCCCAGGATGCGCACCGCAATCGTGGACAGCGGCACCGCGACCAGCAGGGTCACGATCACCGTGCTGGTGAACATCGAGGTCGCCGTCATCAGTTCCTCTGAGCCGACGATGAACGGAATCGAGGCCGCCTCGGCCGGCGCGAACAGTTGGCCGACGGCGGCAAAGAGGAACGTGATCACCAGCAAATGCCAGGTGACGTGAGCAAAATAGGGCACGACTTGGCTGATCGGGATCAGCAGGATGAGCCCGCCCCGGATGGCATTGGTCAGGAACATCAGCCGTTTCTTGTCGTGCCGGTCGGCATAGACCCCGGCAAGCGGGCTGAGGAAGACTGATGGGAAGGTATAGGCGAGGAAGAGGGCAGCACCGTGGGTGCTCGAGCGGCTGATGCTGTAGGTCAGGATCAGAAGCGCAAACATCAAAAACTTGTCTGCCAGCTGGGAGGCGATCTGCGCCGACCACAAGCGGCGGAAGTCCTGGTTGGCGAGGACGGTGCGAAACCCGGGTGGCCGAGGGAGGATGATTTCGCGCGGGTCGCCCGCGACTCCCAGCTCTTCCCCAGGGTCCTTCACGGCGCCTAAATCGTAGCTAGTCGTCAATTCCTGTGCTCACGTTCGAAAAATCGCCTCCACTCCTCGAGCGTCAGCGTCTCGGCGCGACGCCTCGGATCGATGCCTATAACGGCGAGACGGCGACGAGCCTCCGCCCCATCGACACCCAGGCTTCGTGCCAGCACGAAGGGCAGCTGCTTGCGACGAGCCTGGAAAAACGGTGTGACGAACTTGAAGAAACTTGGCAAGACCTCTCGCGGCAGAGCTGGCTCGGCCTCGGGCACGATGCGCACCAATGCCGAGTCGACCTGCGGCTGCGGCACAAACGCCGTGCGTGGGACTCGCAGCACACGCTCCGGCCGCCCGTAGACACGAACACCGAGCGTGGCAAGGCTCCAACCACCGGGCGGGGCCACGATGCGATCAGCGACTTCCTGTTGGACGAGCAGGTCGATACGTGCCGGGGGGTGAGGCCGCTCGAGCAGGTGGGTCAGGAGGGCGCCGGTCAGGTTGTATGGGATATTGCCGGCGACCCGGTACGGCGGCGGCAGGAGGTCCTCCACGTCGGTGCGCAGCACGTCGCCCTCGATGATCCGCACATTGGTCCGATCGCGAAGAGTCAGCGCCAACGCCCTGACGCTGGCTGGATCGATCTCGATGCCCACCACCGCGCGTACCCGGCTGGCGAGTTCTACGGTCAGGGTGCCCAATCCCGGGCCGACCTCTACGACGCTGTCTCCCGGCGTCAACTCCAACGCTTCGACAATCCGGTTCAGCTGGTTACGATCGGCGATGAAGTTCTGTCCCCAGCGGCGCTGAAACCGAACCCCGAAGCGACGGGCGACGCCCCGCAGGATTGCGGGGTCAGCGAGATCGAGCGATCGTCGTTTAGCCGGCGTGGTTCAACCGAAAGAGCTCGATGGCATTGTGGCTGGTTGCGCCGCCAATCGCAGCAGCCGTTGTTTGGCGCAGCCCGGCGATCCGCTCGACGGTCTCGACGATGTATCGCGGCGCATTCGGCTGGCCACGCCGGCTCTGCGGCGGGAGGAACGGCGCATCGGTTTCGACCAGCATGTGGTCGAGCGGGATGATACTGGCCGCCCCAATCACGCCATGGGCCGTCGGGTAGGTGACCGTCCCCGCAAATGAGATGTAGTAGCCACGTGCCAACGCCTCAGCGGCGAACGCGGAATTTCCGCTGAAGCAATGAAACACGCCTGGCAGCCCTGGGAATTCATCCAGGATGGCAAGCAAATCAGGGAAGGCGTCGCGGGTGTGGAGGACAACCGGCTTGGCCACCTCCTGCGCCAGGCCCAGCATCTCGCGAAAGACCTGCGCCTGCGCCTTAGCCGGCACCCTGTGGTATTCCGTGATGTGGTAGTCGAGTCCGATCTCCCCCAGCGCGACTACGTGGGGATGGGCGGCCAGGCGGCGGAGCTCGCGGCGCTCTGCTGCGGTGATCGGTTCGTCCGCCGAGTGCGGATGTCGGCCGATCGTCGTCCGCAACCCGGTGATGCGCTCGGTCAACTCGATGCCCGGCCGATTATCCGAAGCGTCGTCGCCGATATTGATCACAGTTTCGACCCCCACCGCTCGCGCCTCTTCGAGCGCCTGCTCCGCCGTCAGCGGCTCGCGCAGGTGCAGGAGATGCGCGTGCGAATCGATCAGGCGACCGGCTCCGGCTTCTCGATGCGAGGGAACAGTACCTCGCCCAGGGCCGTCTGCGTGCGCGGCGCCAGCTTTCCCCACTCCCGCGCCGTCGCCCACGGCGCTTTCAAATCGATCTTCACCTGGCTGGCGATCCGCGCGGCGGTTTCCGGCAGAAACGGCGCGATCAGATACGTCGTCAGCCGGATCGCCTCGACCAGGTTGTACATGACGGTCTGCAGGCGCTTTCGCTGGTCTGACTGTTTGGCCAGCACCCAGGGGGCGCTCTCCTCGATGTACTTGTTGCCGCGATTGATCGCCTCCCAGACCTGGGTCAGGGCCGCCGTGAAGTCGAGGGCCCTGACATGCCGGTCCATGCCACGGACAGCGGTCTCGAAGGCGGTCTGCAGCTTCATGTCCAGCGGCGTGACGTCGCCGTCTGGCGCCGGCACCTTGCCATCGAAGTATCGCTGGAGCATCGACAGAGTCCGGTAGACGAAATTCCCCAGGTCGTTGGCCAGGTCGGCATTGTAGCGATCGACCAGCGTCTCCCAGCTGACGTCGCCGTCACGGTCGAAGGGCAGCTCGCGCAGCAGCAGATAGCGCACCGCATCCGCTCCGAAGCGGTCAGCGGCCTCTAACGGGTCGATGTAGTTGCCCGCGCTCTTACTCATCCGCTCGCCGCGAATTGTGAGGAAACCGTGGGCGTAGACGCGCTCCGGGACCGCAAGCCCGGCCGACATCAGCATCGCGGGCCAGTAGAGGCAGTGGAAGCGCGTGATGTCCTTGCCGATGACATGCAGGTCGGCCGGCCACCAGCGCTTGAACATCGCCTCGTCGGTCCCATAGCCGACGCCGGTGATGTAGTTGGCCAGCGCATCGCCCCAGACGTAGACGACATGCTTCTCGTCGCCCGGGAAGGGAATCCCCCACTTGATCGTGGACCTCGAGATGCTGAAATCCCGCAGCCCCTCTTTGAGCCAGCCCAGTACCTCGTGGCGGCGAGTCTCGGGCTGGATGAAATCGGGATGCTTGTCGATCAGCTGCTGCAGCCGCTTCTGGTACTTCGAGAGAGCGAAGAAGTAGTTTTCCTCGGTCAGCCACTGCGCTTTCAAATTGGGGTGGATCAGGCAGTAGCCGTCTTTGAGCTCGCTCTCCGTTTTGAAGGCTTCACAGGAGACGCAGTACCAGCCTTCGTAGGCGCCCTTATAGATGTCGCCGCGCGCCTGGATTTTGCTGATGAACGCCTGGACGCCCTGGTAGTGATCGGGGTCCTCCGTCCGGATGAAGCGGTCGTAACTGATGCTGAATTTCGCTTCGACATCGCGGTACAGCTGCGCCATGCGGGCAGTGAAGACCTCGGTCGGGACGCCCTCCTCTTCGGCCTTGCGCCGGACGTTCTGGGAGTGCTCGTCCGTGCCGGTCAGGAAGAAGGTTTCGTCGCCAGCCAGGCGGTGGTAACGCGCCAGCGCGTCCGCGCCCACCAGCTCGTAGACGAAGCCAAGGTGCGGCGCGGCGTTCGGATAGACGATCGCGGTGGTGACGTAGAACTTATTCATGTGCAACCTTCCAATCGCTGCCGGCAACCACGACCGTCAGCTCGCCGCGGGGTGGAGCCTTGTCGAAGTGCTCCAGGAGGGTCGCCGGCGTTCCACGGATGAACTCTTCGTGGACCTTGGTGATCTCCCGCGCCACCACCAGCGAGCGGGGGCCGAGGACGGAGGCCATTATAGCCAACGTCTTTGCAATGCGATGCGGAGACTCGAAGAAAACAAATGTCCGTTTCGCCTCTCCGGCGTCGCGCAGCGCCCGTTCCAGCTCGCCCCGCTTGCGGGGAAGAAAGCCGAGAAAGGTGAACTGGTTGGTCGGCAGCCCCGAGCTGACCAGCGCGGCCAGGACCGCCGACGGCCCGGGGACGGGGACCACTGGATAGCCGGCGGCCACCGCGGCGCTGACCAATCGCACACCTGGATCCGACAACGCCGGCGTGCCCGCGTCGGAGACGAGCGCGATGTCGTGCTGCTGCAGCCGGCTAAGGATGGTCTGGAGCTGGCGGGACTCGTTGTGGGCATGCAGGCTGATCAGCGGCCGGTGCAAACCGAAATGGGTCAGCAGCTTGAGGGTATGCCGGGTATCCTCCGCCGCAATCAGCGGCACCGATTCCAGGATGTGCAGCGCCCGGAGGGTCATATCGTCCAGGTTGCCGATCGGCGTCGCCACCAGGTAGAGCGTCCCCATCGCGGGGCGGGCTCAGTGGCCCCAGTCGCGCGGGTAGCGAAACTCCCGATCGATGGTCCGCGACGATAGCTTGGCGATCAGGGGCAAGCGGCGTTTGTACTGGTTGTCCCGCACCCGGCGGATGATGTCCTCGATGAAGGCGGGCTCGAAACCGAGCCGCTTGAGCTCTTCCACCGAGTAGCGGCGGTCGACCAGGTAGTACAGGAACTGATCGACCTTGCGGTACTGGAAGCCGAGCTCCGTCTCATCGGACTGTCCCGCCCACAGGTCAGCCGACGGCGCCTTTTGCACGATCGCCGTCGGCACCCCCACGGCATCGGCGAGCTGCCAGACCTGCGTCTTGTAGAGGTCGCCGACCGGATTGATCGCGCTGGCGGTATCGCCGTAGATCGTGCCGTAGCCGAGCAGGAGCTCCGTCTTGTTGCTGGTTCCAATGACGAGCGCTCGCCAGGCCAGGGATTGGTCATAGGCGATCGTCATCCTCTCGCGGGCCATCTTGTTGCCGCGCCGGACCTGGTTCGCCTCCGGAAACCGCGCGAAGTAGGCGTCGATCTGCGGCGTGATATCAACCTCCAGGTGATGAAGGCCCAGCTGCGCCACCATCTGAAGGGCATCGGTGCGGCTCTTCGGGTCGCTCGTCTTGTAGGGCAGAATGAGCGCCATGACGTTTTGAGCGCCGAGTGCCTCGGTGGCCAGCACCGCAACCAGGCTGGAGTCCACCCCGCCGCTCAGGTTGAGGATGACCCGCTCGAATCCCACCTTGCGCACTTCATTGCGAATGAAGCCGACCAGGATGCCCTTGACCAGCTCCGCGTTGATCGCGAGCGGCGGAAAGACCGGCTCAGAAAGGCTTGCGGGTGCGCTCATGCAGCACTCGGCGCAGTTCGTTGACGGTGAGTTCGAGCTTTTCGTCGCGCAGCAGCGGGTTCGCCAGCCGGTCTCGCCGAACATCACCAAGGTCGACCCTGGCCACGACCAGCGCTTCATCGGCATCGGTCTCGCGGGCGATGATGTCGCCATTGGGGCCGATCACCATCGAGCCACCCCAGAAATTGGCGCCATCCTCATAGCCGACCCGATTGCAATACAGGAAGAAGGAAGTCAGAAACTGGGCATAGGTTCGGCACAAGATTTCATACGACTCCGCCGTGCCCAATCGTTCATCCGTGCTGATGCCGCGTCCCGGGCTGGCCGACGGACAGATGATCATGTCGACACCCTCGAGGCTCAGGACATAGGCGCTCGACAGATGCCAGATGTCCTCGCAGATGAGCATGCCGGCCCGCCCGAACGAGGTCTTGAAGCTGCGAAAACGATTGCCGGTCGCGAAGTAACGCGTGTCGTCAAACATCCCGTAGGTCGGCAGATAGACCTTGCGATGCAGGTGAACCAGCTCGCCGGCACTGAAATAGAGACTGGCGTTGAAGTAGCGATGATCCGGTTCTTCGATCACCAGGCCGACGACGATATCGATGTCCCGCGAGAGCTCGCTCAGTTGCTTGACGGTCGGACTCTCGATCGAGACCGCCGTCTCCGCGACGAGATCCTTGAGAAAGTAGCCAGTCAGGCTGAGCTCGGGGAAGACGACGAGCTGCGCCCCCGAGTTGCGGGCCCGTTGGATCCAGCCGCGATGCCGCTCGAGATTCTTGTCGCGATCGCCGAGGGCGGCATCGACCTGTGCCAGGGCGACCGTCAGCCGGCCATCCTGGCTCACGCTTCCACCGCCTGGCGCAATTCCACGCTGCCCGGACGCCGCAACCACCTGGCGATGGTCGGCGCCATCTCCGCGCTTTCCCCGACATGCACCGCCGCTCGCGGCAGGGCATCCAGGAACGCGCCGCCATAGGTCCGGTTAGCGATTCGGTGATCCATCAGCAGGACGGCGCCCCGGTCGCTCTGGCGCCGGATCAACCGGCCGAAACCCTGTTTGAGGCGCAGCACGGCCTCCGGGAGCGCGAGCTGTCCGAATGGATCGGCCAGGGTGGCGCTGCGGGCCAGCTGCAGTGGATCGGTCGGAACCTTAAAGGGCAGCCGGACGATGATGACGCAGGACAGGGCATCGCCGGGGACATCGATCCCTTCCCAGAAGCTGCTGCTTCCCAGCAGGATGCTCCGCGGATTGTCCTGGAACTCGGCCAGCAGCTGGCGACGCGTTCCATCGAGGTTCTGCGCAAGGACGGCCAGCTGACTGTGCGCGGTTCGAATCCGCAAACGCTCGGCGACGTCGCGCAATTGCTGATGCGAGGTGAAGAGCACGAGCGTTCGCCCATCGATCGCCTCGCCGATTTCACCCACGACCGTGGCCACCTGGTCGACGAAGGCCGGATCATCGAGCTGGCGGAGGTCGGTCGGCAAGCAGAGCAAGGCCTGCGAGAGATAGTCGAAGGGCGACGCGAGCACCATCTCGTGGGCGCTGAGCGCCTCGAGCCCGACACCGCGCTTGAAGTAGGTAAAGGAGTCGGCCACCGCCAACGTGGCTGAGGTGAAGACGACGGTTTCTTTGTCGGTGAACGCCCGGGCCTGCAGTTCGCGACCGGCGGCGGTTGGGGCGGCGTGGAGAACGGGCCGGCCGGAGCGGCGTTCCGAACCCAGCCAGTACAGGCGGTCGGCACGCGGCTGGAGGAGCGCCTGCATCACGAGGTCGATGCGGCTCTTCAGTTGGGCGACGAAGAGATCGAACTCGCGCTCCGCGTACGGATTGCTCTCGAGGGGCAATTGGGAGCCGGCATCGTCCAGCGCACGGAGGAAGGCGGCGCTCCCATCACCGAGCGCGCTCGCTTGCGCTGCCAGACCAACGACATCGGGTGACTTTCGGTTCGTCTCGTCGAGCACGACCGGTTCATCCCGCGATGCCCGGAGCGGAACTAGGGGCTGGCGCTCGCCGATGATCTTGCGCGCCTCATGGAAGAACTCGCTGACGGCGGCCCGGAAATCGGCCGCGGCTTTCTTGACTGGCTCGCCAGGCTGGCCCATCGCCGCCCGAAACCAGGTGAGGATGCCGTCGATGCTCTCCAGCAACTCCGTCTCCCCCACCCGCAGCGTCAACGCCTCGACGGCCGTCTCCTCCAGCTGGTGGGCTTCATCGACGATCAGGTGCTCATGCGCGGGCAGGACTGTCCCGCCGGCGAGCGCATCGGTGAGCAGGAGGGCGTGATTGGTCACGATCACGTCGGCGTCCTGGGCGGCGCGGCGACCGTTCCAGTAGAAGCACCGCTGGGTTTTGAAGTTGTCGCAGTGCGCGGCGAGGCAGTCATCGGGAGTCGACGCCGCCCGCAACCAGAAGAGCTCATCCAGGCCGTTGAGCTTGATCTCCGACCGATCGCCGTGGCGGGTCTGCGCCAACCAGACCAGCATGCGCAGCTTGAACTTCAGCTCGTCGTGAAACCACCCGCCGTCTGCCCGCCGGCTGGGTGCATTGAGATAGCGATTCCAGCGCCGCAGGCTGACGTAATTCGCCCGCCCCTTCAGCAGCGACGCCTTGAAGTCAAAGGGGAGCCAGCTCCGCAAGAAGGGGATGTCTTTCCAGAAGAGTTGCTCCTGGAGGGTGATGGTGTTGGTCGCCACCACCACCCGCTCGCCGCTGGCGACCGCATGGTGGACGGCAGGCACCAGGTAGGCCAGCGACTTGCCCGTTCCCGGTCCGGCCTCGACCAGTAGCCGGCCGCCGCGCGAATAGAGCTGCGCAATCGCGAGCGTCATCTGCAGCTGCGATTCGCGAAGCTCGTAGTCGTCGAGTCGGGCCGCCATCGGACCGTCTGGGCCGAGCAGGGCGCGGATCGCCTGCGGGTCCGTCGACGGCTTGCTCGAGCCTTTGACGTCGACGGGTTGAGGCGCAGCGCGCGACGCGGTCTCGACGGCGTCGCGACCGGCGGCGTGAGCCTCTTCGAGAAAGTGGCGTAGCGGGTGCGGCCACTCAGCGCTCACCTCGAGCATCCGGTCGATCAGCTCGCTCGGAAAACCGCGGGCAACCTGCCGTAGATGGCGAAAGAGCTGTCGGGCCGCATCCGCATCGGAGAGGGCCCGATGCGGGTGCGGGTGCGTCAGCCCCAACTGCCGCGAGAGGTGCGGCAGGCTGTGGCTCGGCGCCATCGGGAGCATGATGCGAGCGAGATCCAGGGTGTCGAACAGCTCGTAGCGCGGCTCCGCCTCACCATCGACGAGGAAGGAGAGATCGAAGTTGCCGCTATGCGCCACGACGGCGCTTTCGCCCACGAAATCGATCAGCTGGGTGAGGACCTCTTCGGGCTGCGGGGCGGCGGCCACGTCGGCGTCGCGAATACCCGTCAGTTCCTGGACGGCTCTCGGAATCCCGACCTCGGGGCGAACCAGTGACTGGAAGGTGGCAAGGACCTCGTCGCCGCGGAAGCGAACGGCGCCCACCTCGATCATACGATCGATCCGGGGAGCCAGCCCGGTAGTCTCCAGGTCGAGCGCGACGAAGGTACGATCCATCAAGCCTTTTTGTACTGCAGAACGAGGATAAGAGTCGCGATTGGCCCGAGAAAAAGCGAGACAAGAAACCAGGCCAGGCCGCTGCGGCCATGGAGTTGGGCTAGCCCAGCGTTGAGTAGGGTCAGCGAGAACCAGAACGTTGCTCCGCCGTAATAGGTCGCTTGCGAGTTAACGACCTCAGAAGAGGTCCCCTGGAGCAAAGCGGCCGGCAGCATTAAAGGAGCTTAGCGGCTAACTCGGCAAGCTCCGATCGTTGTCCTTTCGTCAACGTGACATGCCCGGCCAGGGGATTGTTCTTGAACTTCTCAATCGCGTAGCAGAGGCCGTTGCTGCGGAAGTCGAGATAGGGATGGTCGATCTGGTTGGGGTCGCCAGTCAGGACGATCTTGGTCCCCTCGCCGGCTCGGGAGACGATCGTCTTGACCTCGTGGGGCGTGAGGTTCTGGGCCTCGTCCACGATGATGAACTGCTGCGGGATGCTCCGGCCGCGGATATAGGTGAGCGCCTCGGCCTCGAAGATCCCCTTGTCCTGGATGTGCCGGATCATGTCGGCGGCCATCTGCTCCTTGTAAATGCAGCCCATCAGGTACTCGAGGTTGTCATAGATCGGCTGCATCCAGGGGCGCAGCTTTTCGTCTTTGTCGCCCGGGAGGTAGCCGACATCCTTGCCCATGGGGATGACCGGTCGGGTTACCAGCAGTCGGCGGTAACGATGCTGGTCCAGCACCTTGCTCAGACCGGCAGCCAGCGCGAGCAGGGTTTTCCCTGTTCCCGCCTGGCCGGTCATGGTGACCAGCGGCACCCGGTCATCGAGCAGGATGTCGAAGGCGAAGCGCTGCCCGAGGTTCTTGGGCTGGATTCCCCAGATCTCTTTCTTGATCGGTGCCAGAGCCACGACCTGGCCGGTGGATGCGTCGAAGCGACCAAGCGCGCTGGACTTCGTCCCGTTGAGCGATTTGAAGTGAACGAACTGGTTGCAGTAGAGACGACCGTTCGACGGCTGGTAGAGATTGGTCTTGCTGAAATTTTCGATGTCCTCCAGCGGCACGTTCAGCGTGGACATCCCGTCGTAGAGATCGCCCTCCTTGACGACCATCTTGTCGGTCTCGTAATCCTGGGCTTGCAGGTTCAGGGCGTCCGCCTTGACCCGGACGTTGATGTCCTTGCTCACCAGGATGACCGGCGTCCCGTTGCTCTCTGACTTCAACTGAAGGGTCAGCGCGATCACCTGGTTGTCGGCTTTTTTGGGATCGAGATCCTGGGGCAACAGCCGCGACTCTTCGTGTTTGAGCTGCACCTTCAGCATGCCGCCGGAGCGCAGGCCGACCCCTTCCGACAGCTTTCCCTGGGCGCGGAGCTCATCGAGAAAGTGCGCCACCAGGCGACCGTGGCGGCCGACTTCGTCCTGCCGCCGTTTCTGCCCGTCGACCTCCTCGATCACCGCGAGCGGGATGACGATCTCGTTGTCTTCGAACGAGAAGATGGCATTCGGATCGTGGAGCAGAACGTTCGTGTCGAGCACGTAAATCTTTTTCATGCCTGCGCCATCCTTGGCGCATTCGCGCCGCTATACGCCCCTTGATTTTCCAACGGCAAGAGCTGGGCGATCTTCGCCATCAGGTAGTCGGCACTCTGTTGATGGTCCATCGGGCTACCATCGCGGTTTCGCTCTGGAAGCTGGAACAGTTCGCCAAACGTCATCGCCACCTCCGCGCGCCGCGGAACCCGCTGGTGGCGGCCCAGAACGTGCTGGCTGCCGACGATCGCAATTGGAAGCAGGGGCGCGCCGGAGCGTCGAGCGATGAAGCCGGCGCCGGGCTCGGCCCGAAGCAGGCTGGCGTCTTCCGAGCGATGTCCCTCAGGAAAGAGGACGACCGCCGAGCCTCGCTTGAGAAGATCGAAGGCTCGCCGCAACGCGGCTCGATCCGCTGAGTGGCGAATCACGGGAAACGCTTGATAGCCGCGCATCAACCAGGCGAAGCCACCCTCGAACAGCTCGGCTTTGGCCATGAACCAGACCGGTCGCGGCGTCCAGCCGCCAATGATCACCGGATCAATCGCCCCAACATGGTTGGACACGATGAGCAACGGGCCCGAAGGGGGAACGTGGTCCCGGCCTTGGAGGTGGAATTTTGGGCCGAGGATGACGCGGGTTAAGAGCCGTGCAAGACGCGTGAGGAAGGAATAGCTCAAAGCGATCAGTGCTTCGGCAACCGGGCCATCACCTCTTCGAAGACCTGACGGACCGACTTGCCCTCAGTCGCGATCAGTATAGCATCGGTTGCCGGCCGCAACGGCGCAATTTTGCGCTGTTCATCGGCCCGATCGCGGGCTTCAACTTCTTGTTCCAGGAGGGCGTCGGTCGTGATCCCGCCGGACGTTTCCTCGAGCTCCCGCCGGCGGCGCGCGACCCGCTCCGCCGAGGGCGCGGTGAAGAAAAACTTCAGCTCGGCGTCAGGGAAAATTACCGTGCCGATATCGCGCCCAAGGACGACGGCATTTCCCCGCGCCGAGCGGCGTTGCGCGTCGACCAGCATTCGACGGACCTCCGGAACCTGCGAGATCCGCGAGAGGTCAGCCGCGATCGCCGGATCGTGCGCTTCGCCACCAATGTCGTGCCCGTCGATCGAGAGCAGGGGTCGGGTCCCCCGCACCGGCGACGTGTTGACATCGATGCGGATGCTGCCGACCATCTGGGTGAGCGTGGGGACGTCGTCGGGGTCGATGCCTCGGCGGCGGGCTTCGACCGTTACGGCCCGATAAAAGAGCCCGGTATCGACCAGCCCGAAGCCGAGCGCCTCCGCCACCATCCGGCCGATGGTGGTCTTACCCGAACCCGCCGGGCCATCGATGGCGATGATCATCGCTGTCGCGGCTCAGGATACCGCGGCTTTCAGGCTGGCCACTTCTTCCGCCGTCAGTGGCCGAACCCCTCCTTCCTCGAGGGAACCCAGCCGGAGCCCATCGATGCGAACGCGTTGCAGGTCGATCACCTGGTGGCCGAGGGCCTGCCACAACCGGCGGACCTCGCGCTTGCGGCCCTCGCGGAGCACCATCGCGAGCCGCGTCTCATTCGGACCTTGGTCGATGATCCGGATATCAGCGGGCTGGAACGACTCGCTTCCTATCGTCATGCCGCCGGCGAGGCGCTGAAATGCTTGCGAATTGGGTCGTCCCGACACCAGGACGATATATTCCTTCTCTACGCCGTAGCGCGGATGCATCAGCCGCATCGCGAGTTCGCCGTCGTCGGTGAGCAACACCAGTCCGCGGCTGTCGAGATCTAGGCGGCCCACCGGAAAGACCCGCCGGCCGGCACCAAGCTGGTCCGTGATGGTCGGCCGGCCACGCGGATCACCCACGCTGCTGAGCACGCCGACCGGCTTGTTCAGCATCAGATAGGTCCGCTCGCTGACTGGCTCGATCGGCCGCCCGTCGACCGTCACCTGGTCGACGCCCGGCGTCACCTGTTGCCCCGGGATGGCAGCACGGCCATTGACGAGCACCTTGCCGGAGGCGACCAGCTGGTCGGCTTTGCGGCGGGCAGCAACGCCCGCCTGAGCTAGGAAGTGGTTGAGCCGGATTGCGGTGCTGGAGGGAGCTGGTCGAGGCTGCTGAGTCCCAGGATCTGCAGGAACTTCATCGTCGTCCCGAACAGCCGCGGGGTGCCGGGCGCGTCCAGTCGTCCGGTCTCCTCGATCAGACCCTTCTCTTCCAGGCTTTCCAGTACCGCCTCGCAGTTGACACCGCGGATCTCTTCGATAGCGGCACGCGTAAGCGGCTGGCGGTAGGCGATGATGGCCAGCGTCTCATAGGCCGCTGGTGAAAGCCGGGACGGATACTCAGGACGAAGCACCCGCCGTACTACGTCCGCCTGGCCTGGATGCGTGACGAGCTGGAGCTGATCCTGGTGGCGTTGCAGGAAGAGCCCTCGGCTGTCGAGCGCCTGGCCCAACGCGGCGGCGGCCGCTTCGACGTCGGGCAACGGTGATTGCAGGATGTCCTGAAGCTCGAGGAGCGTCACCGGCCGGTTCAGGGTGAAGAGGACGGCCTCGAGCGCTGTGGCCAGACCGGCCGTATCCCGAAACTCGGTGACGTTATGCATGCACCGTGATCTCCCCGAATGTCGAGGGCTGCGTGACCCGAGCCTCACCGATTCTAATCAGCTCGAGCAAGGCCAGAAACGTAACGACCGCCTCGATCCGGGAGCGGGCATGACGAAAGATTGCGCTGAAGTTGACCGATGGCTGATGTCGCAGCATCGTCCGCAGTTCACTCAGTTTGTCGGCAAGCGACACCTCTTCGAGCTCGACGGTCACCTGTTCGGGTGGCGGCAAGCGATCGAGCACCTGCTGGAAGGCTGCCGCCAGCGCGTCGAGGCTCACCTGGACGCGAGCCAGCGGAATGACCTCCGGCTCGAGCAAGCCCGCAAAGGTAAAGCGGCCGCTCGCGTGTCGCCGCATGAGCGACTCGGCGAGCTCTTTGAAGCGCTTGTACTCCTCGAGCCGTCCTTTGATGGCATCCTCCCAGGCCTGCAGGTCTTCCTCCTCCCGCATGCCCGACTCCGGCATCAACGCCGCAGCCTTCAGCTGCACCAGGCGGGCGGCGATCACGAGGAAGGCAGCCATCCGATCCAGCGCCGGTCGGTCCTGCTCGATGGCCTGCAGAAAGTCGTCGGTCAATCCAGCCAGGGAAATCACTTTCAGGTCGACCTCGGCGCGTTGCACCAGGCTGAGTAGCAATTCGATCGGTCCATCGAACGCCGGCGTGCGAACGAGATAGACGGGATCGCGCTCGATCTCGGCGCCGGGCCTGACGCTCAATTTCGCCGATCCGCGCGCTGCAGGTGACGGGTCACCTCGGATGCCGGTTCGGGGTCGTGGTGCTCGGCGATGATCGCCCCCAGCTGGCTCGCCCCGGCCGCTTGTACCCGCTCGGCGCCGATCCGGGCATGGTCGGCATAGAGCCGGTAGCGGCGAGCCATCCCAGGGCGGGCACGAAGGACCAGGTCAAGCAAGCGCGGCGAGACCGCCCGAAGGAAAACGGTGAGGCTGCGATCGACGACCGAGAATCGGGCGCCGGCCTTCCCCACGTCATGGAGCAGCGCGGCCTGGAGGAGGAGCCGGTCTGGATGGTCATCGAGGCGGGTAATGGTTTCGAGTACGTCGAGGCCGTGGCGCTGGTCATTGATCGGCAATCCATGGAACAGCGGCGCCAGTGCGGGTCCCAGGATCCGATCGGCATTGGCCGCCTCCTCCACGCCGACCCGGGCCGAGGCATGCCGCCAGAACTGCCCGACCCGGTGGAGGGCGCCCGTCATTCGGCGTCGCCATCAACCAGCGGCATCCCCCAGCGAAGTTTCCGGCGCAGCAGCGTGAAGAAATTGGGCCCGCCGTCGAATTGCACCAGCGACACTTCCAGACCAGCCGCGACCTGGACCTCGGCGCCGGGCTGAAGCGCGGCATTCTGCTGCCCATCGCAGGTGAGAATGGCTGCCGCGGCGGGGAGCCTGACCATGATATGCGAGTTTTCCGGCAGCACGATCGGTCGATTGAAGAGGCTGTGTGGGTTCAAGGGCATGAAGACGAGCGCCCGCACCTCCGGGTGCAGGATCGGTCCGCCCAGCGACAGGGCGTAGCCGGTCGATCCCGTGGGCGTGGAGACGATGACGCCGTCCGCGTCGAACTGCCCGGCAGATACGCCGTCGACCGTGACCTCGAGCCGGATCAGGTTGATCTCGACACCTTTGTGCACGACGGCATCGTTGAGGGCATGAAACAGCCGCTCGCCGACGCGGACGTCGAGCAGGGTCCGGCGTTGCAGCTTGAAGTCTCCCGCCGCCCAGCGATCGAGCGCCTTGCCTTCATCGCCGAGCTGGACCTGGGTCAGGAATCCAAGCCGGCCGGCGTTGACGCCCAGCACCGGAATCCGGCCAATCGCGGCTTGCTCGGCCGTCCACAACATGGTGCCGTCGCCGCCGATGCTGACGATCAGACGAGTCCCGTCGAGCTTCGGCGTAAGCGCGCCGGGGCGCTCGTTCGGATTGGAGCAGTACGTCCAGACCTCATAGCCATGCTGTTCGAGACGGCGGCGCGCCTCGGTGACCGGTGGGCCACCGAGATTGATCTGCGGGTGGCAGACGATCCCGACGCGTGAGCCCAACCGCGGAGCAGGCTCAGCCATTCGGCTTCAGATACATGAAGAACTCGCGGTTGCCTTTCGCCCCCAGGACAGGCGACGGAATTTGCCCGATCGGCTCGTAGCCAACGTTGCGTACGTAACTGTTGAGCTCGCTGAGGACACGCTCGTGTTGGGCCGGATCCCGAACCACGCCGCCCTTGCCAACCTCACCCTTTCCGACTTCGAACTGGGGCTTGACCAGCGCAATGACGTCGCCCGGCGGTGCGAGCAGGATGCGCACCTGAGGAAGGACCAACCGGAGCGAGATGAAGGAAACATCGATGACCGCCAGGTCGGCCGCTGCCGGCAGCGCCTGCAGATGCCGGATGTTCTGGCGCTCCAGCACGATGACCCTGGGATCCTGGCGAAGCTTCCACGCCAGCTGCCCGTACCCGACGTCGACCGCGATCACCCGGCTCGCGCCGCGGCGGAGCAGCACATCCGTGAAGCCGCCAGTCGACGCCCCGACGTCGACGCAGGATCGACTGGCGACGTCGATGGCAAAGCTCTCGAGGGCCGCCGCCAGTTTGTCGCCGCCGCGGCTCACGTACCCGTCGGTGCCAGCGACCGCAATCGCCTGGTCGGCGGCGACCAGCTGGTCGGGTCGGTTAGCGGTGGTGCCGCCGACGGTAACGAGGCCCGCCTGGATCAAGGTCTGCGCCCGCTCGCGAGAGCCCGCCAGGCCGCGTTCGACCAGAGCCTGGTCCAACCGGCGGCGTTCGGCGACCATCATCGCCAAAGCCCGATGCCGATGACAATCCCAAGAATGGCGCCCGCGATCACCTCGATCGGGGTATGGCCCAGGAGTTCCCGTAGCCGCTCCTGATGGATGCCTCGGTGCGCGATGAAGACGTCATCGAGCAAATGGTTGAGGATCATCGCCTGCTGACCGGCCGCCCGCCGGACGCCGGTCGCGTCGTACATCACCACCGTACTGAAGATCAGCGCCAGCGCAAACAGCGGCGACTGAACCCCCTGTAGCCGCCCGATGATGGTGGTCAACGAGACCACCAGGGCGCTATGCGAGCTGGGCATGCCGCCGGCCGTGGCCAGGCGGCGCACGCTCAGTCGATGGAGCAGCACGGAGTCGATGATCACCTTGCTCGTCTGGGCGATTGCCCAGGCGATCAGGGGAACGACGAAGTAGGGGTTCTGGAGCAGGGTCATGGGCTGGCCGGCCGTTCGGCGGCGGGAGCCAGCGCGTTAAGCCGTTTCTCGGCGTCGTCCAGCAGCCTGGTGCAGCGTCGCGCCAGCGCCAAGCCGCGCTCGAAGGCGCGCACCGACTCCGCCAGGTCTTCTTGCTCACGTCCAAGCTGCTGCACCGTGCGCTCCAGCTCAGCCAGCGCGGTTTCGTAGTCCATCTGCGCCAGGTCCTCGTCCAAACTCAGGCTTCCTTCGCCGTGGCCGGATCGGCGGCCGGCGGGCGGTTTTGCAGGTCGGCGGCGATCCGGCCCAGGATGCCGTTGACGAACTTACCCGAGTCCGGCCCGCCGAAGGTCTTTGCCAGCTCGATCGACTCATTGATGGCCGCCTTCAGCGGCACGCTGGTCAGGTACGAAAGCTCAAAGGTCGCGATGCGCAGGAGCGTGCGCTCGACCTTGGCCATCTGATCCAGGTCCCAGTTGCTGGATGCCTCGGCCAGTCGGGCGTCGATCTCCTGCCGGTGCTCGAGCACGCCGCGAATCAGCGTTCGGGCGAAATCGATGGTTTCGGCGTCGGCGTTGGCCTCGGCGGCCTGGTATTCGAGCGCGCGATCCAGATCCTCGCGCCCCTCGCTCTCGAGCTCGAACAGGACTTTAAGCGCGAGCTCGCGGGCCAGATGGCGCCGACCCATCCGTGCTCTAGGAATCCTCGGGAAACCTCACATCGCCGACGAAAACATTGACCTGGCGCACCTCGAGCCCAAGCATCTTGTCGATCGCATCCGCTACCTGCCGCTGGACCTCCGCCGCCACGGTCGGAACGTGGGCCGAATGGTCGACGATGACAAACAGCTCGATGTTCAGCGCGTCATGCCCCATATCGACCCGGACGCCCTTGTACGAGGTGCTAACCGGCAATACCCGATGGCCGTCGCGAGAGCGCGCCGGGTACATTCCCACGATGCCCTGCACCTGGGCGGCGGTGAGCGAGGCGATGTGGGCGATCACCTCGTTAGCGACCTTCACCGACCCCAGAGGCCGGTCGCTCACGTTACGCGCTCCACGTAGGCGCCGCTACGGGTGTCGACCCGCACGACGTCGCCCTGGTTGACGAAAAAGGGCACATTGAGGGTGAGCCCGGTTTCGGTAGTGGCGGGTTTTCCGCCGCCGGCCGCGGTATCGCCACGAAACCCGGGAGCCGTTTGCGTGACCCTCAAATCCACCGTGGTCGGCAGCTCCACGCCGAGAGGCTGGCCGTCGTACATGAGCACGTCGATCGACGTGTTTTCTTTCAGGTACTTCAGCGTGTCGCCGAGCTGGTCGTCGTTCAGCGGCATCTGGTCGTAGTTCTGCAGGTCCATGAAGAAATGACGGTCGCCGTCGCTGTAAAGGTACTGCATGGGGACCTTCTCGATCCGAGCGCGGGCGAACCGGTCCTTGTCACGGAACTTCTGGTCGATGATGGCCCCAGACTTCACGTTCTTGAGCTTGGTCCGAAAGAAGGTATCGCCGCGGGCGTTCTGACCCTGCTGGAACTCGACCACGATCCAGAGATCCCCTTCCCATTCGATGGTCATGCCATTGCGGAAATCGTGCGGGTTAACCATGTCCGGGAACGGATTGTACCGTGGGTCTTTAGCCGGCCCGGCGACGAGCCTCGATCTGCGCAAAGATCGCGTTGCGAAGCTGCTGGGGACGCGGCACCGTGCTCAAGACCTCCCCACTTTCCCTCCCGGCCGATTCGAGCTCGATGTCGCCGAAGCCCCAGGCCCGTCCCCAGACGCCCTGGAAGGTGGTGAGATCCTGGATGCGGTCGATGGCAATCGAGCGGGAGAACCTGGAGAGGATGCCCTCGTTCAGGATCACCCGCTGGTCGGTAAGGACGTACTCATGGGCCCGCCAGCCCCAGTAATTAAGGTTGAGGACCGCCAGGCTGACCACCAGCGCCCCGAGCATCAGGAGCAGCCGCAGCTCGGTCGTGATCGGCAGCAGGATCACGACGACGATACAGACCGCCAGCGCCAGCAGGGTTGCAACGAATGGCTTTACCAGGACGACCCAGTGGCGCGAAGAGCTGACCAGGATCCTCTCGCCCGGCAGGAGCTCGTGGGGGTTCACGGCGCCTGCGTGTAGAGGATGATCAGCGTCCCGATCACCAGGAACGGCCCGTAGGGAACCGCCTCTTTGAGCTTCCGGATGCGCGTGATGAGCAGAATTATCGCCACAAAACCGCCCAGGAACACGCCATAGAGCAGGGCATGCACCATTCGGAGGCCGGTGAGCCCGCTGACCAGCCCGATGAACACCGCCAGCTTCACATCCCCGAACCCAAAGGCCTCGGCGCCAAACAGCCACTGTCCACCCAGGTAGAGGAGAAGGAAGACGCCGCCCGCGATCAGGCCGGCGAGCACGGCGGTGCGCCAGTCTGGTCCCGGCCAGGACAGATAAGGCGTCCAGGGCGTGACGAATGCCAGTGCCAGCGCGATCACCCAGCTCGGAAACATCACCAGGTCGAGGATGTAGCGAGTTTTCAGGTCGAAGGCCAGGACCTGGACCAGGATCGCCACGTACACCGAGTCGATGAGGAGCAGCCGTTGCATCCCGAGCTGCCAGGCGAACAGAAAGAAGAGCGCAGCTCCAACGGCCGGCATCAAGAGCGTTTCGGGCAGCGATTGCGCGAACTCGATCTGCTCGACGCGAGCCAGCCATCGGGAGAGGTAATTCAGGCCGACCCCCACGACCCCGCCAAGCAAGCCCCAGCCGAGCGCGAAGACGAGCTGGTTCACGAGGTCATCCGGCCAAGTACGGCCCGCTCCAGCGCGGCTCGCATGGCGCCTTCGACGGCCGGCTGCCCCGTCCAGAGTTCGATGGCATTGAGGCCGGCAAAGAGCAGCATGCTCACACCGTTGATGGCGCGGGCGCCTCGGGCCCGGGCACCCTGGACCAGGGGGGTCACCGGCGGGTAATAGATAAGGTCGAAGACAAACTGGCTGGGCGCAATCCAGTCAACCGGGAAAATCACGGTCGCTCCGTCGCTGCCGACCGGTGTGGCATTCACGACGAGGTCGACCTTCTTGCTCACCAGCGCCAGCGAGCCGATCGGGGCTGGCCCACCGTCGCCGATCTGCAGATCGCGGCAGAGGGCGCGCGCCTGGTCGAGATCCTGGCTCGCAATCCAGATCTTTACGGCGGATTCTCGCAGCGCATCCGCGCAGGCCCGGGCCGCTCCACCGGCGCCCAGCACCAACGCCGATCGCCCCTTCGGCGAGTAGCCGGCCTCCTCCAGGGCCAGGGTAAAGGCGGGCCGATCGGTGTTCCAGCCGATCAGTGCCCCCGATCGATGGCTGACGGTATTGACCGCCTTGATGGTCTGCGCCTCGGGACCGAGGCCGTCGAGCAGCCGAGCCACCGGAACCGTGTGCGGCATGGTCACCGCCGCCCCGAGAACGGTTGGATCTGCTCGCATGCTCTGTACGGCGGCGGCCAGGTCGTTAGCCGCCAGCCTGCGGATTTCGCAGGTTGCCGCGACGCCCGCCGCAGCCAAGCCGGCCTGATAGAGCTGCGCCGCCAGCTCGATCCCGGGCTCATCGCCGAGCAGGAGCAGCCGCCCACCCTCAGCTGCGCGGGACGGGCCGAAGGGGCTACTGGAGGCCGTACTGCTTGAGGAGGCGGTCGAACTCCTCTTTGGTCTTGGCGTAGTGATTGTGTCCCTGAGGATCTGAGAGGTAGAAGAAGTAGCCCGTTTGCGCGGGCTGGAGCGCGGCATCGATCGCCTTGATGCCAGGGTTCGCAATCGGTCCAGGCGGAAGTCCGGTATGTAAATAGGTGTTGTAGGGCGAATTGATCTTGCGGTCGTCGAGGGTCACGGAAGACTGCCAGACGCCCTTGGCGTAGAGGACGGTGGCATCGATGTCGAGCGTCCAGCCGTCCTGGAGCCGGTTATAGATAACGCTGGCTACCAGCGGCCGGTCATCATCGAAGCGAGCCTCCCGCTCGATCATCGAGGCAATCGTCACGATCTGGAGGGCGTTCAGCCGCCGCTGGGCGGCTTGTGACTTTCGGGTGTCCGTCCAATGGCGGTTGAAGTTGTCCAGCTGGAGCGTGATCAATTGCTTCGCTGTCCCGGTGCGCGGGACCAGATAGGTATCGGGGAAGAGAAACCCTTCCAGGGAGGTGGCTGCCGGGAGGTCTTTCAGGAAGTCGTAATTGAACTGTCCGGCGACGGCGGCAGCGACATAGTCACTCCCCTTGATCACGCCACCCTTATCGAGGAGGGCTGCCGTTTTCTTGATCGTGTAGCCCTCTGGAACGGTGACGAAAATCTCCTCCGGAATGGCGGTCTGTAGAGCATCGAGGATCTGGACCATAGTCAGGTTGCGGCTCAGTTCATAGGCCCCTGCCTGGACATTCCGGTCGAGGTGCTTGTAGCGGGCGTAGAGATCGAAAACCGTGACGGAGTCAATCAGGCCGGCCCGGTGCAGCGTATCGGCGACCTCGTGAAAGGTTGCCCCGGGCGGCACCACAAAGCGGACCTTGGAATTGGAGGGATTGGCCGGCTGATGGAGTTGGTGGTCGACCCAGTTGTAGGCCAGAACACCCGGGATCCCTAGGGCGGCCGGCAGCAGAAAGAGGATGACCGCGAGCCATTGCGCGCAGCCGAGCGCGCGGCTCCGCTTCCGGGGCGCCGGCGCCTCAGTCATCCGTCTGGCGGGAGTGGTCAGCTAGTCCTCCGCTCCGCCGTCTTCGCCGAGGTCGTCGTCCTCCTCGAATTCCTCGAGTTGCTCCACCACCCGGTCGTGCTCCTCGTCATCGAGGGTGACCAGGGATTCGCCTTCGCGGCGCAGGATGAGGACCTGGTCCTCGTCGGCCTCGGCCTGCAGCACGTAGTACGTTTCCCCTTCGATTTCGACGACGTCATGGACCACGTAGCTTTCCTCTTCGCCGGTTTTTTCATTGACCAGCTCGATCGTCTGAATCTCGCCGTTTGGCTCGGGGATCTCTGGCATTCAGCCTCCTGGGTGGCGCCTGCGCTGGAAGTCGAGGTATCCCTGCAACATTAACGCGGCGGCCATCCGATCTACTTCTTGGCGGCGTTTGCGGCGCCGTTTCCCCTGTTCAATCAGGTAACGCTCGGCGGCAACCGTCGTCAGCCGTTCGTCCCAGTATGCTACAGGCCGCCCGGTGGCCCGCCCGACCTGCTCGCCGAAGGCCTGCGCCTCATGAGCAGCGGCTTCGAGCCGGCCGTCCATCATGCGCGGGAGCCCGACGACGATCTGCTCGACATCGTGCTGCCGAACCAGTTCGGTCAGTGCCTGCAGGTCCTCAGTAGTTGACCGTCTGCGCAACACGCTCAGCGGCTGGGCGATGGTGCCGGAGGGATCGCTGAGCGCCAGTCCGATACGGACGCTGCCCGGGTCGATCGCCAGCACTCTCACGAGCTCGAGGGGCTGTCGACCTCCTGAACCTTCAGATTGATGTGCGATGTGAAGAGCGGCAACCAGGGAAGCCCGAACGGCGTCTGGGTGATGCGCGCGTCAACCACGTTCGGCTGCGATTGGAGAAGGGCGTGCGCCTTGCCTGGGCTCATCCCTCTCAGGTAGGAGCGAAGTTTGCTGTCGAGGAAGATCGGAATGTAGAACCCGGAGGCGTGGCCGTTCAGCGTGACATGACCGTCAGCCGCAGCATCGATCGGTTCGTAGCTGAGATTTACATTGTTCGTGAGCTGGTTGCCTTGCGGGATCTTCCGTTCCATTGCCGACCTAAGCAGCGCCTTTACGGTTTTGTCGTCGAAGGCAATCCCGTCACCGGTCACCTTTAGCGTGACACTGAACCCACCGACCTCATCGCCCACCTTCTTATCGGTCGTCACCGCCACCTGCGGCGCACCGCCAACGACGACCAGCTTGAGTCCCTGAGCCTTGCTGTTCATCTGGTCCTGGACCCGTGGAACCGCGTCTTTGGCATAAGCGTCCCGGATGGCGTCGATGTCCGATTGCTGAATGATCGTGGCGGTCCGGGCATCGACGCCCCCCGCTGTCGGGTCGGGGTTGGTTACGCCCAGGTTGTCATCTGTGTTGCCGTCAATTTTGACGATCGTGTTTTTGTCAACATTGCCGGCACCGCCACCGGTCGTGGCGATGATAGGGACGCTTGCCGCGCTACTCGGTCCGATCAGCGTGACTGACCTCTGGGTCGCGTACTTCCTCGAGCCATCGGCGGTCTCGACCGTCCATCCCTTCGGGATCGTTTCAGTGCAAAGGAAGCAATTCAAGGAGAACGTGACCGTCCCGCTAGCGGGAACGGCGGCGATTTGCTTCTGGCCGGTCGGTACGCCTGGCAGTGTCTGTGACTCGCTTTCACTGATGGTCTTGGTGGCAAATTGGTCGCCCGAGTTCGGGTTGCCGACCGCGCCACGCAGGGTAATGTCTTCCTTGATCGGGGTGCCGGATACCAGCAACGTCGCGCTGGCGCTGGGCAGATAAAGGACCCCGGCGAGAAGTCCGAGAACGACCAGGATCCCCGCAGCAATCAAGTACGGCCGGTAACTCCGAAACGAAGGCGCGGATGACGCCGGCTTCGGCGCAGTCGTTGCTCTCCTCGGCGGTGCCGACGTCAGCGGCGCCTGACCTGGCCGGTCCAGGGTTGCCACGCCACGCGTTGGGGTGCTCACCGGCGAAGCCATCTGGGCCATGACGGGCTTGGCGGCCGACGTGGCCGCGACGGAATCCACCGGTTCCGGCTGATGGACCTGGGTTCCGCGGTCGTAGGCCTCCATGCTCGGGTAGGCCGTGAATCCGCCGTCCAATGCCATCGCCTGGAGCCGCGGATCGCCGCTGACCAGGTTCACCCGCTTGCCGTAGCTGTCCGCGTAGCGCTTGAGCAACCGGAAGCTCATGGCGCTTTGCAGGGCGCGGGCCCGCTCCGGGACCACGAAGGTGACCTCGTCCTCGAGACTGAGATCACGGAGACGGTCGACCAGGTCGGTGATCTCCTCGTCAGCTTCGACGTAGAGCAGCTTGGCCAGGGTCTTCACAGTTTTAACACGTCGACGCTTTTCATACCCGAAACGTCACTGATTGTCGAGATGTTACGGTGTCAGGTTTTCTTGCCCCCGAATGTCATGGGTCGCCCGGGCTTCCCGCGCGATCAGATTTTCATGGCCTTGAGCACCTTCCGCATCAGCCCGAAAAGCGGCGCCTGATCCTCGGACTGTTGTTGAATCGCGTGGAAGGCCAGGCCCATGGGCGTGATGTCCTGCTGGTCGAGCAGCAGGCCGGTCGAATCGTAGATCCCTCGGATATCAACCGGTCGCAACGGGTTGACGGTAGGCGTTCGGGCAAAGGGCAGCTTTTCAGCCCAGGGGAAAGCCTTGAGCTGCTCCTTGACCTCGGGGAGCGCGCTGCCGCCACCGGCCAGGTAGATCCCCGTCGGCAACCGGTCGCCCTTTGACATCTCCTGCAAGGTAATTACCACGCCTTCCACCAGGACCTCCGCGTCACGGGCCAGTACGGCATGGACTTTCTCCGCGTGCTCTGGCGGCAGCTCACCACGCGAATGGCGAAGCTTGACGGCCTCGGCATCAGCGAAGGAGATGCCGAACCGAGAAGCCAGTTTCTTGGTAAAGACCCGGCCGCCGATGGGAAACATGCGGGTCCCCTCGATGCCGCCATTCCGGATCAGCGCGATGTCGGTGGTGCCGCCGCCGATGTCGACGAAGACGCCGCCGAAGTCGTAGACCTCGTCGGTGGCGGCGCAGCGCGCCATTGCGTACGGTTCGGCCACCGTGGCCACCAATTCCAGGTCAAGCTCCGACGCGATCGTCTGGAGCGCCCCGACATGGGTCAGCGGGGCAAAAGTGTTGAAGACGGTGATCACCATTTGCTTGCCCTGGAAATCGAGCGGATTATTGACGACGTAGCCATCGATCCGGACGCGGGTGATCGCTGAGTTGATCAGCTTCACATCGACGTCCGGAACGCCAAGCTCCAGGCTCATGGCGTGCTGGGCCTCGCGCAGGGCGCGTTTCTGCACCAGCTGGAGGATGTGGATTAGCTCGGTTTCGTTGATCTTCAGCGTCGGGTCGGCACGCGGCACCGTGACGGACGTGCTGAAGCCCTTGACCTGTTCGCCGGCAATCCCGATCACGGCCTGTCCCGGGATGGTGTCGCACATGTCTTCGGCCTCGGACATCGCTCGATCGCAGCTGTCGATAATCCCCTGGATGTTGGATGGGACGCCGCTCTCCATATCCATGAATTCCTGCCGCTGCCGCGAGGCCCCCAGGACTACCCCGTTCCGGCCTTCACGTTTGACCACCAGCGCCTTGATGTACTCGGTGCCGATGTCCAGAGCGGTGTAGTAATTTTCATAATCAGCGCCACGGCGGAGGCGCTTGATCCGGTCTTTGATCTTGATCATGCGCGGTCTTTCATCCGGGCCCTGATGTAGTCCTGCAGCGACTTGAATGCCTCGCTTACCCGATCGGGATCGATCCCACCACCCTGACCGACCGGCCCGCGACCACCCCCCTTTCCGCCGGCCACCTGGCGAAACGCCTGCACCAGGTCGCTCGCCGGAAGGCGGTCGGCCAGGGGACTGGCGACCTTTACGGCGAAATTGCGACCGCCGACAACCAGAGCGATCCCGTTGCCGTTGGCCCGGCTCAGGGCGTGATCCGCGAAACCCAGCAGGTCCTTCTCCGAAGCGTCGACCCGCTGCAACAGCAGGTGTACCCCGTCGACCGTGGCTTCTTCGAGCGTTGCGCTGCCCCCAGCGATCAGCCTTTGCCGGAGGGTCGCGGCGTCCTTTTCCAGGCGTTTGATCTCTGCCTGCAGCCCGGCGACTCGAGCCGGCACCTCGGTCATACCGGTTCGAAGGGCGTCGCTCAGCTCGCCCAGGATGCGCTCGTATTCACGGACTCGCCGCTCGGCCGCCGCCCCGGCGCGTAGCTCGATCCGGCGCACTCCGGAACCAATGCTGCGGTCACCTGAGATCAACGCCAGCCCGATCTCCCCGGTGCGCTCGACATGCGTGCCCCCGCAGAGCTCACGAGCCCAATCACCGAAGGAGACCACCCGCACCACGTCCCCATATTTCTCATCAAACAGCGCTACCGCCCCGCTTGCGATCGCCTGATCGAGCGGCATCTCCTCCACGCGACGAACCAGATCCGCTCGGATCTTCTTGTTCAACAGGCTGGAGGTTCGATCGAGTTCCACGTCCGTCAGGGCACGGGGGAAGTGGAAATCGAAGGTCGCGTAGTCCGGCTGTACCGATGAGCCCGCTTGGGTTGCCTGTTCGCCCAGCACGTCGCGGAGGGCGCGATGGAGCAGATGCGTTGCTGAATGGTGTCTCGCCACCGCCTGCCGTCTGGGGGCATCGACTGCCAGGTGGACCCGCTGGCCGGCCTTGAGGCGGTCGGGCGCGACCGCCACCCGATGGCGGATCGCTTCGCCCTGCACCTGGACGTCGATGACCGCGGCTTTCTCGCCATTCCAGCTGAGCCAACCAGTGTCGAAGATCTGGCCCCCGCGCTCGGCGTAGAACGGCGTTTCGGTGACAAACACGTCGGCATGCTCAGCTCCACCCGCGACCGGAAAGACGTCGGTGACCGTGGTGTCAACCTCCAGCCGGTCATAGCCGACGAACCGGGTGAAACGTCCCGAGACTGGAGCCGTGAAGTCGCCGGTTGCGACCCGGCTTCGATCGCGCTGGCCCTGCTCGAGAGCCTCGACGGCGGCCATGTCGACGGTCACGCCGCGCTCCTGAGCGAGCTCGGCGGTGAGTTCCACCGGGAAACCCAGCGTGTCATGAAGGTAGAACACTTCTTCGGCCCCAAGGGTTCCGCGGTCGAGCAACCCCTGAAGGCGCTCGGTCCCCTGGCGCAAGGTGACGGCGAAACGTTCCTCCTCCGCCTGGATGATTGCCCGGGTTTCGTCCGCCTTCTTTCGCGCTTCCGGATACACCTCGCCGAGTAAGCGAGCGACGATGGGCACCCCCGACGACAGACTCAGGCTTGCACCCAGACGCCGAGCATGAACCATGGCCCGCCGAATCAACCGGCGTAAGACGTAGCCCCGGCCGTCGTTGGCCGGCAGGACACCGTCCGAGATCAGCATCGTCGCGCCCCGGGCATGGTCAGCCAGCACTCGCAAGGAGGTATCGACCTCGGGCTTCCTGCCGTAAACCGTTCTCGATTCCTCGGCCCAATGCCGGATGAGCGGCTGGAACAGATCCGTTTCGAAGACCCCCTTTCGCAGCCCGTTCACAACAGCGGTAATCCGCTCCAGGCCCATGCCGGTGTCGATTCCCTTGTGCTCGAGGTCCGTTCGTTTTCCAGTCTGGTCGCGATTCCACTGCATGAAGACGAGGTTCCATATCTCCAGAAAGCGATCGCAGTGCTCGCAGTTGGGACCGCAGTCGAGCCGGCCGCAGCTGTACTCGGCTCCCCAGTCATAGTGAATTTCCGAATCCGGGCCGCACGGCCCCGTCGGTCCTGCCGCCCAGAAGTTGTACTCGTCGCCGAAACGGCGGATGCGCTCGTCGGGAACTCCGGTCTTTCTCCAGATCGCGTAGGCTTCGTCGTCGTCTTTATGGATGCCGGCCCAGAGACGACCCTCCTCGAGTTGGAGCTGCTTGGTAAGAAATTCCCAGGCGTATGGGATCGCTTTTTCCTTGAAGTAGTCACCGAAGGAAAAGTTGCCGAGCATCTCGAAGAAGGTGAGGTGATGGCCATCGTGGCCGACCACGTCGATATCGACGGCGCGAAACACTTTTTGACTGGTGGTGGCCCGTTGATAGGGCGGCCGGCTCTGGCCGAGGAAGTAGGGCTTGAACTGGACCATGCCGGCGCTGGTGAACAGCAGCGTAGGATCGCCGAACGGGATCAGCGAGGAGCTTGGTAACACCTTGTGGTCCCGCTCTTTGAAGAAGTTAAGAAAACGCTGGCGGATCTCCGCGCTGTTCACTCTTGGTCCCTGCGCGCCCTGAATTGTATCGGGATCTGCCGGCTACCTCCGAAAGCTCGCCCCGTCCGACGCGTTTGATCCAATTGTGCGGTCAATTCCGCGCCCATTGCGATGGGCCGCCCAAAGAATCACACTCTGGGCCGTTCTCGCCTACGCGAAAGGCGCCCTCCGGCTGCTGCACGCCTCCGGGCATGGCCAGCTCTATGAGTCGTTGCGCCGGAAGCAGTGGTTCTATCGCGCCGGCTACTCCGTCTTCCGCCATCCGCATGTCCTCGGAGCGTCACGGGTTCCTGGCCGAGCCGACGTCGAGATTGCGACCCGCCTGATCACCGCCTGGGAGCGCGCGACAAGAGCGGACGGTGCCGATACGGCGGGTATGTGGTCAAGCGCCAATCAGGAGCTGCGCGAGCTGCTCGAACCAATCGAGAAAAACGACCCCGATCACCTCGCCAATGTGCTGACTGGCATGTTTCATTCGAGGTTCATTCAAGGCATGGCGCACGGCTTTCGACACCGAGAGTGGGTCGCTTCCCGCCGTCTGGTTCCCATGACCATCGAGGACCGGCTCGTCTCCCTCGCCGAGTACCTGGGAATCGTGCCGGCAGAGACCAGTGAGCAGGGTGAATCTGCTGCCGCAGCGCGGAATGGACTGGAGGACCTCGTGGTCAAACTCGAGCGAGCGCTGGGCCACTCGCTCGCGTTTCCCGAGGTTGGGGCGCCGTCGGGAATCCGCGTGGCCGACCGGCTTCTCACCATGCGCTCGATGGAACACATCTATGCCGCTGCCCGAATCAAGCGCGGAGCCCGCCTGGCCGGTCTGGCAGACGAGGCGCCAATCAGCGCGGTGGAAATCGGTGGCGGCTACGGTGGCCTCTGCTACTGGATAACGCTCCAGTTCGTACAGCGACTGCGCCGCTATAGGATCGTCGATCTGGCATGGGTGAATGTCATTCAGGGTTACTTCCTTTGCCGCGCACTCGGCGCGGATCGCGTGTCCCTCTTTGGGGAGCCGCCGCGGCAGATCGAGGTCTTACCAACCTCAGCCGTTGAGGCCCTTCCAGCGATGTCGCCGGCCAAGGGAGAAACCCGGGTCGTAATCAATCAGGACAGCCTGCCGGAGATGCTCCCTGAGGTTGCCCGTGCCTACCTGCGCTGGACCGGCCGGCAATCGGGAGCCCTGTTCTACAGCTATCAGCAGGAGAGTGCCAACCGAGTCAACGGCATTCCACAGAATATCGTCCACCAACTCTGCACCGAGGTGCCGTCCTTACGGCTGTTGGCCCGCGACCTGTCCTGGACGCGCGACGGCTACACCGAGGAGCTCTACCGGGTCGCCTGAGTCGACTGGTCGACCGCCGCCTTCGCCTTAGGTCGGAACCGGCATCTCCCGCTTGAGGCGCTCGACGGCGGCTCGCTGAAGGCGCGAGACGTGCATCTGGGAAATGCCGAGCCGCTTGGCCACCTCCGCCTGGGGCAGCTCGTCGACGAAGCGCAGGTACATGATCCGCCGCTCGCGTGGTGTCAGGTGGCGCATGGCCTGGTCGAGCAGATCCTGGAGCTCGACTTTGTCGAGGTTTTCATCAGCCAGCCCCAGGCGTTCGGTGAGCTGCAGCCCGTCCTCATCCCTCGCCGCGGGGCCGGTTGACTCGAAGGGAATCGTCCGTTGGGCCGGGCTCGCCTCCATCGCGGCCAGCACTTCTTCCGGCTCCAGCTCCAGCTCCTTGGCGATTTCCTGGACGGACGGCTGGCGGCCAAGCCGGCCCTGGAGCCGTTGCTGGGCCAGGTCGGCGCGCTGCATCGTTTCCTGCAACCGGCGCGGAACCTTCACCGCCCAGCTCTTGTCCCGGAAATATCGCTTGATCTCCCCCACGATGGTCGGCGTGGCAAAGGTCGAAAATTCCAGGCCGCGCTGCGGCTCGAAGCGCTCGATCGCCTGGAGAAGGCCGATGTAGCCGACCTGCACGATGTCTTCCAGGGGCTCGCCACGGTTGGCAAATTTCTTGGCCAGGAAGACCACCAGGTTGTTGAACATCTCGACGAGTTGCTGTCGAACCTGGGGATCTTTGGTTTTCTGATACTTGAGGAAGAGGCGGCGAGTGAGCTCGCGGTTTGGTCGGACAGTCGCCTGCGAGGAGGCCGGCCGTTCTACTCGATCAGGTATTTGACCATCCTCATCCGCATGCTACCCGTGTCGTTGTCCACCTGATAGCGGAGCTCATCCACAAACAGCCGGATCATGTTCAGTCCAATGGTTTCATAATCCAGGTCGGCCTCGCGGCGCGAGCGCCGGACGGCTGGCGCTTCGACTGCATGCGGCGGTACGCTTCTCACCTCAACCTCCAGCCGGCGGGGTTGGCTCTTGAATATCAGCTTGAGCTGGCCATTCCCCTTCCCCCATTTCTCGGCGGCTGCGGCGCACGCATTCTCGCACGCCTGCGTGATCGCGATGTTCAGGTCGTCGATTTCCTGCAGCGAGAAGCCGACCACGAGTCCGAGTGAGGCTGCGGCCCGTTTCGCCACCACAATGTAGTCATCGACGGCCGGGAGCTTCAACTCGGTGACCTGGCTGCCAGTCACCGGACCGACCTGGCTGGTGTTTGACTGATGGCGAGCCCGGCTTTCCCTCATGTTTCCTCCCGGTGTTGCGCAGTGTGCGATCCGCGGCGTCCCAGGCCGCCGAGGACATCCCGAACGCGGTCCCGCCAGCCGCTGATCGCGGCGCCAGTGGCGTTCATGGCTCGGTCGGCGGCTGTGAACTTGTCGTTGACCCCGGTAACCATGTCGTCGACTTGCTGCAGGCTGTGCCGGAGCTCGGGAAGAGCCAGACGGGCCTCGTCCAGGGTCAGGCTGAGGATGGCTTCGATGGTTCGGAGGCTGCGGGTCATGTTGAGCAGGATGAATGAGGCAAAGAGGCTAAGGATCAAGAATCCGATCCCGACCAGCAGGACACCGATTTGCCACATCATGACGGATGTTCTTTCTAAACCTCTTGCCCTGTTCCCAGGGGTTGTCCAAGTTCTACCGTGGGGGGCACGGAATTAAACCGGTTGCCGTCGTAGCCACCGGCTTCCCGCCCAGTGCAGGAGGGTCAGGACGGCGACGTCCGTCACCGGATGGAGCTCGCCAAGGGCCAGACGGCCACCCACGCCGAGCAGCCCTAGGGCCTCCCCGAGGAGCACCGCCAGGGCACTCAGCCCCAGGCGGATCAGGTAGTGAGGCGCCCTCGGAGCGATCACGTAGGCCACCTGGGTGCCCAGCAGGATCAGGAGCAGGGCGAGGGCAAAGACCGGCGAAAGGGCGAGGGGCAACGCCCGGAGTGTAGCCCATTCGACGTCCCATGACAAAACGAAAGAGGCCCGGCATCGCGCCGGGCCTCTTCTGGCTCGTGTTGCTTATTCGGCCTTGTGACCGTGGCCTTTGTTATTTGCCTTCGCCGGCGTTCCGTCGATCTTGGCGAGCTGTCCGGGCGCGGTCGGTGTGCTCGTGAAGTTGGCCGATTTCGAATGGTCGGCCGCCTGGCTATGGCCGCAGGCATTGCTCGAACTCCCTGGCCGGATGCAGACTTGCGTCGCCGCCGGGTCGATCGTGATAGCCGGCACGAGCAGCCCGGCTCCGTTTGGCCCGTCCATGCCGCGGTCATCGATGATGCTGATGCTCGTGATCGTGCGGTACGTCGTCCTCGGGGAGGTGGTCAGCGGGGTTGTCTGAATGGTCAGCATATCGATGATGGCCGTGCCGCCGCCCGCACCTGGCTGCGCCTGGCCCGACCAGACATTGGCGAGATTCGGGTCGGTCGCCGTGTTCACGGTGTTGATGCCCGGACGCCATTCGCGGACGTTACTGCCGGCGGTCAAGGTGGTGGTCTCGGTCGTCCCGTCGCTGAAGGTCAGCACCACCCTCCCGATGGCCGCACCGGAGTAGGAGTAGGGGGAGAAGGCCCACGTGTCGAAACTGTTGATGAGCAGATAGACGCTGGAGGCATTCGAATAGCTGCCGTTGATGGTCGCGCTCTGCCCGGGCGTCAGCACGATCATATTCCCGCTGGTCAGATCAAACTGATGGCCGCCGAGCAAGGCCTGCCCGGTCGGTGCATTGAGGTAGGCGTTTGCCACTGGAACGCTCGCAGTGGTCCCGAGGGACACGGTGACATCCTGGGCGAAGCCCACGATGCTGGTCGCGGCAATGAGACCGGATGCGATAGCAAGAGCGCGGGTAGGCTTGGTAATGATTTCTGCGCCGTTCATGGTGCCTACTGTAGATTCCGCACCTTACGCGCATAGTGGCGTGGCTCAGGCTGCTGGTCACAGGGCCGAAACGGTCGATTAACGGTTTTCCAGAGGCCCAAAGCGGCAAAAAGAAAGTGGTCCGGGCATCGCCCGGACCTCTGGTTCAAGTCCGTTTAGTCATTGCCGCGGGCGTTCTCGTCGCTCGGCTGGTGCGGGTTCGTGTTGGTCGCTCCCGGAAGCTCAGGTTGCCACTTCCATGCCTTGCTCTGGTCCTCCGCCGATGTGTGGCACGACTTACCCGGGCGGATGCAGTGCTTGACCCCATCGTTGATGGTGATCCCCGGGACGATCATGCCGGTCGCGTACGGATTGTTCAGGCTCGTAACGCTCATGGTGATGTTCGTGAGCGTCTTGTATTGACCGGCGGGCAGATTGATCGTCAGCATATCGATGATGGCGGTGCCGCCGCCCGCGGCTGGCTGGGCCTGGCCCGTCCAGACATTGACCAGGTGCGTATCCGTCGCGGTGTTGATCGTACCGGACGTCCCATCGCCTGGCCGCCACTCGCGAATATTGCCGCCCGTGACCAGGTCCGTGGCCAGCGTCGTGCCGTCGCTGAACGTCATGACGATCTGGCCGATCTTGTAGGCGCCGTAGGAGTTGTAGCTGTTGAGCAGGACATAGACCTGGCTGGTGTTGGGGTAGCTGCCGCTGATCGACGCGGTCTGTCCGGGCTGGACCTGGATCATGTTCCCGCTACTCAGATCAAACTGATGCGTGCCGAGCACAACATGTCCGAAGGGAGGGTTGAGATAGGCGTTGGTCACCGGAACGCCTGCCATCGTGCCCAGGGCCACCGTGACATCCTGGGCGAAGGCGACGCTGCTCGTCGCGGCAATCAAGCCGGAGGCGAGGACGAGCGCCCGAGCTGGTTTCGTAACGATCCCCGCAGCGTTCACGGGACCTACGTTAAATTGCGTACCTTGCGTGGCCGGTCGCATCTGTTTGGCAATCGGTAACGCGCGGGCAAGAGGGCGATGACGGTTTACGCCCGAATCTAATGGAGCGCTATTTCACCGGCGGACGACGCAATTCGAGGCC
This sequence comes from Candidatus Dormiibacterota bacterium, assembly GCA_035716185.1. GTDB lineage: Bacteria > Chloroflexota > Dormibacteria > CF-121 > CF-121 > CF-13. The sequence goes on along the minus strand of DASTJZ010000075.1, from coordinate 55,685 downwards.
CAATTCGCGCAGTTGTTTGGGATCAGCCGGCGCCGGAGCATCGGTCATCGGCTCTTCGGCTTGCTGGTTCTTCGGGAACGCGATGACTTCGCGGATGGTGTCCTCCCCGGCGGCCAGCATCACGACCCGGTCCAGGCCGTAGGCGAAGCCGCCATGCGGTGGGGCGCCGTAACGAAACGCGGTGAGGAGAAATCCGAAACGGCGCTCCGCGTCCTCGCGCGAGATGCCCAGCCCGGCGAAGACCCGCTGTTGGAGCTCCGGGTCGTGGATCCGGATACTGCCGGATCCCAGCTCCGTGCCATTGAGGACCAGGTCGTACGAACGAGCTCGAACGCGAAGCGGTTCCGTCTCGAGAAGCGGGAGATCCTCGGGTCGAGGTGACGTGAAGGGATGGTGGGCGGCGGTAATCTCACCCGTCTCCTTGCTTCGCTCGAACAAGGGAAAATCGGTCACCCAGACGAACTCGAAGGCATCATCCTTTTTGATCCGGTCAAGCATCCGCGCAGCCGACTTTCGCACCGATCCCAGCGCCGACGCGGCAACGTCGGGCCCGTCGGCCACCGCGACGACGACGTCACCGACTTCCGCCTGGCTCACCCGCTGCAGCTCGGCGAGTTCGGCCGCGCTGAAGAACTTTGTGATCGGCGACCGCCAGCCGTCTGCCTCCCGGTGCCAGAACGCCAGGCCCTTTGCGCCCTCGGCCCTGGCGACCTCGGTCAGCGACCCGATCTCGTTTCCACTGATCGCTCTGGGGATCCGGATACCACGCACCACACCCCCGGCATCCAGGGCCTGACGGAAGATCTTGAATTCGGTCCGGCTAAAGATCGATGAAAGGTCCTGAATCTCTAGTCCGTAGCGCAGATCGGGCTTGTCGACGCCATAGCGGCTGAGAGCTTCGGCGTGGGGAATGCGGCGGATCGGCGTCTTGATCTCGACGCCCAGCACCTGCTTCCAGACGTGGGCGAAGCAGCGCTCGATGACATCGAGGACGTCGTCCTCGCTGACGAACGACATTTCGAGGTCGAGCTGCGTGAACTCCGGCTGGCGATCGGCACGCTGGTCCTCATCCCGGTAACAGCGAACGATCTGGAAATAGCGGTCCATCCCCGCCACCATGAGCAGCTGTTTGTAGAGCTGCGGCGATTGCGCCAGAGCGTAGACGTAGCCCGGCTTCAGCCGGCTCGGCACCAGATAATCGCGTGCGCCCTCAGGCGTGCTGCGAATCAGAACCGGGGTCTCGATCTCCACAAAGCCTTCGTCATCGAGGAAATCGCGGATCGCCTTGGCGATCCGGTGGCGCAGCTGTAGATTCCGGGCCAGCCGCTGGCGCCGCAGATCGAGGTAGCGATACCGCAGCCGCAGCTGTTCGTCGACCGCGGCGTCCTCGTTGACAGCGAAGGGTGGGGGCTGGGCGCGATTCAGGATGGCGACACCATCGGCTTCCACCTCGACGGCCCCGGTGGCCAGCTCTCTGTTTTCGGTGCCCGGCGGCCGGCGCTGAACCGGCCCTCGGACGTGGATCACCGACTCCAGTCGGAGCTCGCCGCCGGTGGCGTGGGCCTCGGCGTGCACAGGATCGAACTTGACCTGGACAATGCCACTCCGATCCCGGAGATCGATGAAGATCAAGCCGCCCAGGTCCCGCCGTCGATGCACCCACCCGTAGAGCTCGGCGCGCTGTCCCACATGCTCGGGTCGAAGCGCGCCGCAGGGGGTGCGCGGAGTCAGGCTCACCTGGCGCCGAGCGCCTGGGTCACCATGGAGACGACCTCGCGCTCGGCCACGCTCACCTGGGTCTTTGAGCGCATGTCGCGAACCACCGCTTCGCCCTTTTCGCGCTCCTCGGGCCCGACGAGCAGCGCGACGCGCGCCCCACGCTTGGCCGCCTTGCGCAGCTTGGCATCGAGCCGAGCAATCGTTGGGTCGAAGACGACGTTGAGGCCCTGCTCGCGCAAGCTGTCGGCCAGGTGAAAGACGTAGCGCTCATCATCGGGCTCGACGGCCAGCGCGTAAACGTCCGGGGTGGGCGGCTCCAGCTGCCGGTGGTCCTTGAGCACCATCAGAGTGCGGTCCATGCCCAGGGCAAAACCGATGCCGGGCGTCGGGCGGTAGCCGAGCACCGCGGCGAGGCCGTCGTAACGGCCGCCGCCACCCAGCGCGTTCTGAGCTCCGCCAAGACTCTCGTGCTGATACTCAAAGACCGTGCGGGTGTAGTAATCGAGTCCGCGGACCAACTCCGAGTTCAGAGTGAAGGGAATTTGCTCTGCGGCCAGCGCCTCCCTGACCGTCTTGAACGCCGTGGCACACGGCTCGCACAGGTGATCCACGATCCGCGGGGCATTGCGCTTCAACGCCTCTTCCGCTGGTTCTTTGGAGTCGAAGAGACGGAGCGGGTTTTTCTCGAAGCGGACTCGACTCTCCGCGCTCAGTTCGCCGAGATGCGGACGATAGTAGTCGCGGAGCTGCCCACGATACGCGGGGCGACAGACTTCGTCGCCAATGCTGTTCAGCTGAATCGTGATCCCGCCAAGCTCGAGCGCGGCAAACCAGCGCCATCCCAACAGGATGGCCTCGACGTCGAGCAGCGGACTCGGGTCACCGATGGCCTCGATACCGAACTGCCGGAACTCATGAAAGCGGCCACGCTGCGGTCGTTCGGATCGAAAGTATGGTCCCAGGTAATACAGTCGCACCGGCTGCGGTTCCATCTGCATCGCGGCGTCGAAATACGCTCGCATGATCGGTGCTGTTCCCTCCGGCCGGAGGGTCAGCGATCGGCCGCCGCGGTCCTTGAAGCTGAACATCTCTTTGCTCACGATGTCGGTTGCCTCGCCAACGGCGCGAACGAAGAGCTCGGTTGCTTCGAAAACGGGAGTTTCGATTCGCTGGTATCCGAACCGCCCGGCAAGGTCGGTGGCGGCCGCACGCGCAGCCTCCCAGTAGGGTTGATCAGCGGGCAGCAAGTCCTGTGTGCCGCGTGGACGCTGCGCGATGGGGGCCATGGTTTCGACAGATTAACCAATGGCCGGCGCGCGATCGGCGCTGCGGCTAGCTGGCCAGCTGCACGTCAGACATGCCGGCATCGCTGCGCACGACGCGGTTGCGGCCGGACCGCTTGGCGACGTAGAGCGCCTGGTCGGCGGCCTGGACCAGCCCTTCACGCGTATCGCCGTCCTTCGGAAAGACAGCGATGCCGACACTGATCGACAGATTGGAGACCACTTTGCCGTCGAGCATCACCGCCTGCCCGGCAACCATCCGGCGGATCCGTTCCGCAACCATCGATGCCGAGCGGCTGTCGGCGCCGCGAAGGACCAGGACAAACTCGTCGCCGCCGTAGCGTGCCACCAGGTCCTTGGGCCGGACCGCCGGCACCAGAATCCGGCGCGTCAGATGGCGCAGCACCGCGTCACCCGCGGGATGGCCGACGCTGTCGTTGATGTCTTTGAAATGGTCCAGGTCGCAGATCAGCAGCGCGAACGGCTCCTCCGCCTTCTTTGCCCGCTGGAACTCTCGGTCGAGGTAGGCGTCCAGCTCGCGATGGTTGGCCACCCCGGTGAGCGAGTCGGTGGTTGCCAGCTGTTTGGTGCGCTCGTAGGCCGCGGCATTCTCGATCGCGATGACGGCCTGGTTGGCCAGCGTCTGGAGAACCCTGACCTCGCTGCGTTCGAGGGCGCGCGGCGTCCGCATGTGAATGACGAGGACGCCAACGATTTCGCCCGCCAGGCACATGGGAACGGCTACCGCTCGCTTGAGTCCGGAACGGCGGGCTGCCGGTAGCGACTCGCCACGCTCGTCGACCAGGTCGAACTCCACGACCTGTTCGGGTCGCTCCACGCGTTCCGCCGCCAACTCGCCGCTGCGACGTATCGCTGCCAGCTCGCGCCGGTTGGTCGATCCAACGATGACGTCATTGAATTGCTGGCGCCAGACCGGCTTGCGCAAATGCAATGATGCAAAGGGGACGTCCAGGATCTCGGCCGTTGCGTGCGCGACCGCGCGCAACAGGTTATCGGTACCCACCGTTACCGCGGTCAAGGCCTCAGAAATCTTCTCCAGGGCGATGATCGCCTGATCCAGTCGGTGGGCCTGAAGCTCGGTCTTCTTGCGCAGCTCGGCGTTTTCGATCATCAGTGCGATCTCGGTGGCAATCGTTTGCAGCAGCTCTATGTCCTGCTGCGGCAAGCTGTACCCGGCAGCGACGCCCGCGATCAGGTACCCGGCGTTCCGCTCGGCGCGGACCAGCGGAACCACGAGAGCCTGATCGACCTCAGCAAGCTCGGCAAACGTCCGCAGTGGGCGGCGTTGATCACTGGCCAGCTTGGCGACGGTTTCAACGGAGACCGAGGATTCCGTCGCAAAGCCTTCGGCAAGCTTGGCCGGGCTGAGGCGGCCGAGTTGCGCCGCACCATGTTCCGGAAGACCCACGGCCGCGCGGATTTCCAATCCGTTGAGGTCGTTGCGGGCCAGCAGCAGGGCCTTCTCCAACCCGAGTGCCTTCAGGCTGACCCCCAGGATCGCTTCCGCCATGGCACCCGGCTCCGCCTGCTTGCCCAGACCCTGGCTGGACTGCGAGAGCGCAGCCAGCCGTCGCATCTGTTCATTCAGAGAACGGGTCCGCTCCTGGAGGTCCTGGGTCATGGTGTTGAAGGCAACGGCCAGCTCGCCGAGTTCGTCGCGCCGCCGGACATTGAGCCGCTTGGTGAGATCGCCCCGGGCCACCGCCTGCGTTCCGGCGACGAGGTCCTCGATCGGTCGGGTCAGACGCAGCGCCAGCAGATAGCCAATCAACAGCAGTACGAGAACGACTCCCGCGAAGAGGACGGTCATCTGGAAGGCCGAGTGGAGGCCGGTATCGACGACGCTCTTGCGCGATAGGGCGACCGCCAGGTAGCCGGCCGCGTCCTGGCGAAGATAGAAGTTGGTGAACTGGAATTCGAAGTCCTGGCCTCCGACGGTGATGCTTCGGGTCGCGGCCCGACCCGGTGATGCCAGGGCCAGGTACGAACGCAGGTGCTCGTCAATCAGGCCGCTGTGGAGCCCCTGGATCGTGCTGCCAAGCAAGTGGCCGTTCCCATCGAGGAGGACGACCTGCGCCTGAGACTTGCTCTGCATGTCGGCGAGCACTTCGTTGAGCGGTGTCTCCAGGAGGATGCCACCAACGACCCGGTCTCCAAATGTCACCGGTCCGGCGGCGGCAAGCGAAGTCGGCGGTGAGCCGCGATAGCCGATGTACTTGTCTCCGAGGGCGTCGTACTCGCCCTTCAGGACCGGCTGCACCACGGGTTCGGCCGACAGATCGGTGCCGCTCTTGAAGACCAGGCCGTTCGGGTTGCTGGCGTCGGGCTGACTGACTTCGAGGATGGTTCGCCCCCGGGCGTCGAAGATCATCACCGTGCCAAGCCGGTTATTGACCTCGAGCGGCACGATCAGCTGCCGGAGCGCCCCGGCGTCGCCGGCTGCCACAGCCTGGTCAACGCCCTCGGTATTGGCAATCAGACGGATGGCGGCAACCTGCTGGCCTTGCAGCTTAACGGCCGCGTCGAGCGCCGCGTCGTTGGCATGAACGAGCTGGTCGGCAATGCGGTTGTCGAGTGATGTGGCGACGAGGCTGGTGGTGAGGTAGGTTCCGATTACCCCCAGGATCACCATCAGCAGCAAAAAAGGCAGGATGATCTGGGTCCGGATCCTGAGCGTCGGCAGCGTGAATCGCCTAGCCAACGCAACTCCAGCTTTGTGCCGCTGCGGAGTACGCCGGGCTCAGGAAGACGAGCCGGTCCGAACCGCTATGTTGCGGCGTGAAGAGGTCTGCGACCACGCTATGCGAGCGCGTATCGCCTGGTGCGATCTGGATTGGCGCTTCGGACGTCCAGCCCGTGAGCTGGCCGCTGGTGTCGTAGTGGGCCCATCCGTAGTACACGGTGCCACCGACGCCGTTGGTCGTAAAGCTCCCCGTCGCCGTCACCGTGTCCTGTGAGCAACGGCTGCCGTTTCCGTTTTTGACCGACTTGCTCACGCTTTCGAAGGCGGAAGTGATCGCGAATCGCGCAGCGGGCGTCGGCGTCGGAGTGGGCCGCGGCGTGGGGGTTGGAGTCGGGCCCGGCGTGGGCGTTGGCGTCGGGGCCGGCGTGGGTGTCGCTGTCGGACTCGGCGGTGCCGTCGGCTGTGCGGTTGGAGTCGGGGTTGGTGAGGGCGTTGACATTGGAGATGGCGCTGGGCTGGGTTGCGGCCCAGTAGGGCCCAGGACAGGTTGCGGCGTTGTTACCGGTCGGGTCGCGGGCGGCAGACTGACTGCCACCGTCGTCGCCGCGGGAGGAACCGCCAGAGCCGGTGTGAGCGCAAGGGACGCCGGGCTGCTCCCCTCCAGCGGCTGGTCGCTGAGCGCCTCCGAAATCACCGTGCTTTTCAGTGGCTTGGTGTGCAGGGCGGCATCGAGGCGGAGGTCCGCTGCGAGATCGGGAGTCTGCACCCAGGCATAGCCATCGCTTGGCTGTAGCGCTACCAGGGCGACGAGCCCGAAGAGCAGCGCGACCCCGAACGCCAGGGCGAAAAAGCCGGCAAGCGCGCGCCGACCATCGGAATGGGCACCCATCGCACACCGATGCTATGGATGCGAAGTTACGGCAACCCTTTCCCCAATCCCCACGCCGGCTGGTGAGGTGACGACCCTGTAACGATTTCCGTCAGCTTGCGGCGAGGTTGCCCTCGCGGGCGACCGTATGAACGTCTTTGACCGTTTCCAGCCGCTCCATCAGACGGCTCAACTGGGTCAGGCTGCTGATCTCGACGGTGGTCGAGATCACCGCCGTCTTGTCGTCGTAGACCTGCACCTCGGCCCCGGTGAGGTTGATCTTGCTCTCGGCGATGACGGTGGCGATGTCACGCAGCAGGCCGGTTCGGTCCCAGGCTTCGATCTTGATTGCCACTGGATAGAGCTGCCGCCCGCCGGTGTCCCAGTCGACTTCTACCAGTCGGTCCTGGTTGTTGACATTGATCACGTTCTTGCAGCTGGTGCGGTGCACGGTGATGCCCTTGCCGCGCGTGATGTAGCCCATGATGGGATCGCCTGGCACCGGTTTGCAGCATTGCGCGATCTGGGTCAGGACCCCGCGCTCACCTTTGACGCGAATCTCTCCCGTTGGCTTGAACTGCGGGACCAGTGGAATCAGCGGGAACTCGCCGTCACCGTCCGGCTGGCTGACCGCCATGTACTTCAGCAACACCGAGTGGGGACTGACATCGCCGTAGCCGATGGCGGCGTAGAAGTCATTCAGGTCGGTGAAGCGAAATTCTCGAGCCAGCTCGAGCACGCGCTCCTCGCCGATCGAAGCCAGGGCACGCTGCTGCATCCGCCGAAACTCTTTGTCGAGCAGCTCCTTGCCTTTGCTGACGTTTTCCTCCCGCCGCTCCTTCTTGAACCAGGCGCGGATCTTCTGCGCAGCCCCTGCGGTCTTGACGAAGCTCAGCCAATCCCGGCTGGGACCATGCGGCCCTTTCGAGGTCAGGACTTCGACGATGTCCCCGTTCTGGAGCGGGTAGTCGAGCGGCACCATCCGGCCATTCGCCTTCGCGCCGATGCAGCGGTGTCCGACCTCGGTATGAATGCGATAGGCGAAGTCGACCGTCGTGGCCCCCGTCGGCAGGGCCAGCACATCGCCCTTTGGCGTGAAGACGAAGACCTCATCGCGAAAGACGTCGACCTTGACGGCGTCGACGAATTTCTCCGCGTCCAGCACTTCCTTCTGCCAATCCATCAATTGGCGCAGCCAGGCAAAGCGCTGATCCATCTTCCGGTCGTCCTTGCTGCCACCCTCTTTGTACGTCCAGTGGGCGGCGACGCCCCACTCGGCGGTGCGATGCATCTCCTGGGTGCGGATCTGGATCTCCATCGGCTCACCGGTATGGCTGACCACCGTCGTGTGGAGCGACTGGTAGCCGTTGGACTTTGGCATGGCGATGTAATCCTTGAAGCGCCCCGGGATCGGTTTCCAGAGTGAGTGGATTACGCCGAGCGCGCCGTAGCAGTCCTTGATCGAGTCGGTCAGCACCCGGATGGCGGAGAGATCGTAAATCTCATCGAAGTCCTTTCCCAGGGCGAGCTTGTTGGCAATGCTGTAGACATGCTTGGGACGCCCGGTCGTCTCGGCCTTGATGCCGACGGCCGACAGCTCGCGTTCCAGGATCTCCTTGATGTCGTTGACGTAGGTCTCGCGCTCCTTGCGCTTGCGCGCGATCTTCTTGACGATCTCGTGGTATTCGTCGGGATGCAGCTGGGCGAAAGAAAGGTCTTCCAGCTCCCACTTGATGTTCCACATGCCCAGGCGATGTGCCAGAGGGGCGTAGATGTCGAGCGTCTCCTGGGCCATCGCCCGCCGCCGGTTCTCCGGGAGGAAGTCGACCGTGCGCATGTTGTGAAGCCGGTCGGCCAGCTTCATCAGGACCACCCTGACGTCTTCGGCCATCGCCACCAGCATCTTGCGGACGTTTTCCGCCTGGGCCTGCTCTTGACTGTGAAACGAGATCTTCTCCAGCTTGGTCACCCCGGCGACCAGCTTGCCGACGGTTGGGCCGAAGCTCTGCTCGAGGTCGGAGACCGTCAGGTGAGTGTCCTCGACGGTGTCGTGCAGGATCGCCGCCGCGAGCGTGTCGCGGTCGAGCTGGAGGTCCGCCAGGATGGCGGCCACGCTCAGAGGATGCTCGATGAACTTCTCGCCGGAGAGCCGGTTCTGGTCGTAGTGAGCGCTGGCAGCGGCGTCGTAGGCCCGCGACAGCACGTCGACATCCTGCGGCGGCAGATACGCGACTTTGGTCAGGAGGTCGGCGAATTGCATGTCCGGGTCCCTACCTCGTGTATGCGGGAATTATCCCCGAACTTCCGTTTGCCGAATCAGTCGAGCTAGTAGGCCTTCCCCCAGACGACCTCTACGGTGGCCGGACGGCCGCACACAGCACAGGCCGCGGTCGCGGGCGGCCGCTCTGACAGCACGACCCGAGTGGTCGCGCCGCCCGTGTCCCTTTTGACCGTTTCTTCGTCTTCGGCGCGTCCGCACCAGGGCGTGATGACGAACCCCACCTGATCCTGGAAGAAGCGGGCGATGGCCGGGAGCGAGTCGACGCGTGCGGTGTGCCGCTCCCGGAAATCCAGGGCGCGCTGGAACAACGCACTCTGAATGTGGTCGAGCATTGCCGGAACGGTCATCTCCAGCTCGCCGAGCGGAACGGCTTTCTTCATCCGGTCGAGGCGACGGACCACGGTGACCTGTCCCGCCGCCAGATCGCGAGGTCCGATCTCGATCCGCAGTGGCACGCCCTTGAGCTCCCACTCATTGAATTTGAACCCCGGCCGCTCGTCACGCCAGTCGACCTTGACACGGACATCGTCGAGGGCCGATTTCACCGCCTCGACACCCGATTCCACCTGGGCGCGCTCAGCGTCGCCTCGGAAGATCGGAATGACGACCGCCTGCACCGGAGCCACCCGGGGCGGCAGCTGCAGGCCGAAGTCGTCACCGTGGGCCATGATCACGGCACCGACGATTCGCCAGGAAACCCCCCAGCTGGTCGAGTATGGGAACTCGCGATCGTTGGTGCGCCCGGTGAAGCTCAGGTCGTAGGCACGCGTGAAGTTCTGGCCGAAATAGTGCGAGGTGCCAGCCTGCAGGGCCTTCCCATCCCCCATCATGCCCTCGATCGACATCGAATATTGCGCCCCGGCGAACTTCTCGGTCTCTGACTTGCGGCCGAGCAGCACCGGTACCGCGCACCATTCTTCGGCGATGCGCCGGTACTGCTCGAGCATTCGCGCCACCTCTTCCTCGGCCTCGGCCGCCGTTTCGTGGAACGTATGGCCTTCCTGCCAGAGGAACTCGAAGGTCCGCAAGAAGAGCCGGGTGCGGAGCTCCCAGCGAAAGACATTGTTCCACTGGTTGGTCAGAACCGGCAGGTCCCGATACGACTGGATGTAATCGCGAAGCACGCTGGCAAGCATCGTCTCGGACGTCGGCCGCAATACGAGCGGCTCTTCGAGCTCCTTGCCGCCGCCGCGGGTGACCATCGCGAACTCGGGCTGGAAGCCCTCGACGTGCTCCTGCTCCTTGAGCAGAAAGCTCAAGGGGATCAGCGCGGGAAAGTACCAGTTCTCGTGCCCGGTTTCTTTGATCAGCCCGTCGAGCGCGTCACGAATGTTCTCCCAGAGCGCGTACCCGTAGGGCCGGACGACCATACAGCCGCGCACCGGCGAGTAGTCGGCGAGTTGCGCCTTGCGGACCACGTCGTTGTACCAGCCGGGGAAATCCACTGACTGCTTGCGGATCTCCTTGACAAAACCCGCTTCGCGCTGATCTACAGCCATGTGGCTTGTGAGTATAAGTTGCGGCTCTTATCCCACGGTCTTGCGGAAAGGGTTTAGCTGGCGAGCTTCTGCTGGTCTTCCAGAGCGATCGCATCGAGCTCGCGCAGCAGCGCCGGGACCAGTTCTTTCTCGGGGAAGGTTCCCACGATCTTGCCGTGCTTGAAGAGGATGCCCTTGCCCTTACCGCCGGCGATCCCGATATCAGCATGCTGACCTTCGCCTGGCCCATTCACAACACAGCCCATGACCGATACGTTGATCGGCCGCTTGATCTTCTTCAGCGCCTTTTCGACCTCGGCCACCATGGGCAGCATGTCGATTTCGAGCCGGCCGCACATCGGACAGGCGATCAGGTTGGGCCCGGTCTGCTTCTCGGCGAGCGCGTTGACGATGCCGTAAGCCACCTCGACCTCTTCGACCGAGTCGCCAGCGAGTGACACCCGGATCGTGTCGCCGATACCTTCCTCGAGCAGCACGCCGATGCCAACAGCGCTTTTGACAGCGCCGGTCCGGGGCGGTCCCGATTCGGTGACCCCCAGGTGCAACGGATAGGAGATCTTGTCCGCCAGCGCCCGGTTCGCCGCGATCATCGTCGGCGGATCCGAGGCCTTCATCGACACCTTGATGAGATTGAAGTCGAGCGACTCCAGGATGTGAATGTGGCCCAGTGCGGCGTTGACCATCGCGGCGACCACCTCTTCCGTTGGTGGGCGAATGCCGGCGCCCTCTTTGGGACGTCCCGGCAACGAACCGGCGTTGACGCCGATGCGGATCGGCACCTCCCGCTCCTTGGCGCGGCGGGTAATTTCCTTGACCTTCTCGGGATCCTTGATGTTCCCCGGATTGAGGCGGAGGCCGTCGACGCCGGCTTCGAGCGCCAGCAAGGCCAGCGGTGCATCGTAGTGGATGTCGGCGATGATCGGGATCGGCGACGCCTTCTTGATGTCGATCATGGCCTGCGCCGCCTCACGGGTCGGTACCGCGACCCGGACGATGCGGCAGTTCGCGTCTTTGAGACGCGAAATCTCGTTCAGCGTTGCTTTGACGTCGCGGGTGTCGGCCTTGGTCATCGACTGCACGACGATCTCGGCCGCACCGCCGATCACGACGTCGCCAACCCGAACGGGAACCGACTTTCGCCGTGGTCTCATCTCAACACATCGTTATATGTCACAAGTCCGATCAGCCCAAACAACAGAGCGAGGCCGACGTAGTGCACCACCTGTTCCCGAGCAGGATCGACCGGGCGTCCCCGAATCAGCTCGAGGACGAGAAACGCCGCCCGACCGCCGTCCAGCGCCGGGAACGGCAGGATATTGGCGAGCCCGAGGCTGAGACTCAACAGCGCCGCCACGTCGAGCACCGGCAGGACGCCCGCCTGCGCCGCCCGGGCGGTGGTCTTCACGATGCCAACCGGGCCCTCCAGGCCTCGGGGCCCAAGCAGTCCGCCCATGGTTTTGTCGGTGATCAGCTGGTAGATGCCGCCGACGATGCCAGCAATCGACGCGCCAGTATCGTGCACCGCGCGTCCGGCAGCCTCAAACGGACCCGGTTTCCAGGTCCGCACCGCCGGATGAAAGCCAAGGATGTACCCGCCGCTGCTCTTGTCCAACTGTGGCTTGATCGTCAGGCTTAGCGGCTCTCCCTGACGGTCGATCACGACGTTCACCGGAGCGCCTTTCGAGGCGTCCAGCGCGTTCGGCAGATCTTCGAACTGGTTGATCGGGTGCTGGTTTACCGAACGAATGACATCACCGGCACGCATTCCGGCAGCGGCGGCCGGCGTCCCGCTATCGACCGAACCGACTTGCAGCGGCGTCCTGAGCTCGGCGGCACCCGCGGTCATGTACACACCGAAAAAGATGAAGACCGGCACGATGAGATTGACCGCCGAACCGGCAACGATCACGATGAAGCGCTGCCATAACGGATGGGCATTGAAGCTGCGCGGTCCGGCGTCCATGCTGCCATCCATCCCGGCAAGCTTGACGAAGCCTCCAAGCGGAATCACGCGCACCGCATAGAGCGTCTCCCCGCGATGAAACCCGAACAGCATCGGCCCAAACCCAACGCTGAACTGTTCGACCTTGATCCCGGAGAGCTTGGCCGTGATGAAGTGGCCTCCCTCGTGCGCGATCACGAGGCCGCTGAAGATGACGATGACAACCGGGACGACGACCAGCATGTTCAAGCCGGCAACTTGCTCCGAACGCCGTGGCGTCGCTCCACCGTGGTGCGCACCCTGGCCCGGGCCCAGCGATCCGCCTCCATAACGCTCTCGAGGGTCACGGCGCCATTCGTTGGCGCCATGTCAAGAACCTGTTCAACGGTCGGCACGATATCGACGAAGCGACATTGGCCGGCGAGGAACAGCGCAACGGCCTCCTCATTCGCCGCATTCAAAACTGTGGGAGATGTGCCGCCGCGCTCGCCGGCCGCACGGGCCAGTTCCACCGCCGGATAGCGGCTGCTGTCGAGCGCTTCGAACGAAAGCTGCCCCAGGGCGGCAAGGTCGGGCGCCGGGCTGATGCCGTCGAGCCGTTCGGGAAAGCTCAAGGCGATGGCGATCGGCAGGTGCATGTCCGGCACAGCCAGCTGCGCCTTCATGCTGCCGTCGACGAATTCGACCATCGAATGGACCACGCTCTCCGGATGCACCACGACGTCGATCGCCCGGTACGGAAGATCGAACAGGAAATGCGCCTCGATGATCTCCAGGCCCTTGTTCATCATGGTCGCCGAGTCGACGGTGATCTTCGGTCCCATCTTCCAGCGGGGGTGCGCCAGTGCCTCGGCGATGGTTACGGTCTCCAGCGTCTCCCGCGGACGTCGAAGAAATGGCCCTCCGGAGCCGGTCAGGATCAAGCGGCGGACGGCGCCTCGCTGTTCGCCCCAGAGGCACTGCCAGATCGCGCTGTGCTCGCTGTCGATAGGGAAGATCTGCGAGCCGCTAGCGCGCATCCTTTCGCGGACCAGCTCACCCGCCATCACCAGCACCTCTTTGGTGGCGAGTGCCAGATCCTTTCCGGCGTCGAGGGCGGCCAGGGTCGGCGCCAGCGCCGCGCCGCCGGAGACCGCCACCACCACCAGATCGACCTCGGGATCGCGAACGATCGCATCGATGGCAGCCGCGACGTCTCCCCGCTGTGCGTCACCAGGCTTCGCCAGGAGCGCATGCGCCTCGGGATGCCGGCCAGCCACCGCGTCGAGGGCGGCCGCATCACTTCCACCGACCACGGCATGGAGGGCGAAGCGATCCGGGTGGCGCTCCACCACGTCGCAGACCTGGCGTCCGATCGAGCCCGTCGCGCCGAGCAGCGCCAGGCGCCGGAAGGAAGAACGGTGGGCTCTCATCTCTCTTGACAGGATCGCGGGGGTTCCCGCATGAGCTGAAACGTGGCGCTGGTATGGGTCATTGCACCGGCCGCCTCATGCCAGGTGCAAGAACGTGACGTAATAGTACACAACGACTCCAACCGGCAGCAGCGAGTCGATGCGGTCCAGCGCACCACCGTGACCGGGGATCAAATGGCTGGCATCCTTGACGCCGGCGGTCCGCTTGAGCTGCGACTCAACCAGGTCGCCAATTTCGGCCACCACGCCGATCAGGGCGCCCACGATCACGCTATGGGGTAGGCCAATGCCGATGAACGGACCGGCGAGAACGAAGAAGATCGTGGTGGCCACCAGCTCGCCCACGGCGCCTTCGACCGTCTTCTTCGGACTGATCCGCGGGAAAAACGGGTGGCGACCGAATCGCATGCCGATCAGCATGGCGGTGGTGTCGCCGATCCAGATCGCCCCGAACACTGCGATCACGATCCGCAGCCCGAACCGGCTGGGATCCGGCTGATGCAAGAAAAAGAGCGAGGCATAAAAGCTCAGCAGCAAGCCCAGGTAGAGGCTGCCGCCAAGGGCAAGCGCCCAGCGAGTGACGCTCGCCTTCCAATCGCGAAGGAACACCATGCCGCCCAGCCCCACCACCGTCGCTCCCGCGAGCAGCGTGGTGACGCTGGCCCACGCCGGCAGGTGGTCGCGAAACAGGAACAGGTAGGCGAGCGGGAACAGCAGCCATATTGGCGCCGGCGTTCCCATGGCACGGGTCAGCTGCCAGTACTCGATCAGGGCGGCCGCCAGCACCACGGCCAGGGCGGCGTACACCCAGAACGAGCCGGCCAAAAGCACGAGGAGGACCGCGGCAATCAGGACGGCCGCGGTCAGAACCCGGACCACCAGGTTCGAGCGTCGGGCGGCGGCTAGCGCGCCTGCATCGACCCCGGGGTCAGCGGCCTCGATTCGATACCTCCTCCGGTCTGGCGCCGAAGCGGCGGATCCGGCGCTGGTAGGAGGCAAGCGCCTCGTCGAAATCCGCGCCACCAAAGTCGGGCCAGAGCGTCGGCGTGCTGTAGAACTCCGAGTAGGCGCTCTGCCAGAGCAGGAAATTGCTGAGCCGCATCTCCCCCGCCGTCCGGATGACCAGGTCCGGATCGGGCAGCCCGCGGGTATAGAGATGCGCGGCCAGCATAGCCTCATCGATGGCGCTCAGGTCGGCGCCCTCCCTGGCCAGTTCCCGGATGGCGTCCAGGATCTCGATCCGTCCGCCGTAGTTGATGGCGATATTCAGGATGGCGCGTGAGCTCACTCGGGTCCGCTCGGTCGCCTGGCGCATCTGTTCTTGCAGCGCCGGGGAAAGTTCATGAATTCGGCCGGAGAATCGGAGCTCGATGCCACGCCTCGCCAGCTCGTCGACCTCGCGCCGGATGGTTTCAGAGAACAGCGTCATCAAGGCGTCGACCTCATCGCGCGGCCGCGACCAGTTCTCGGTCGAAAACGCATAGAGGGTCAGCACGCGGACGCCGCGCTGGTCGGCGGCTTCGGCAACGCGGCGAATCGATTCGATCCCCGCCTTGTGACCCATCACCCGAGGGAGCAGGCGATCGCGCGCCCAGCGGCTGTTGCCATCCATGATGATTGCGACGTGCTGCGGCGGGGCCTCCTGACTCACTGGTTGATGGTGCCGACTACACCTCCATGATTTCCGCTTCTTTGCGCGCCGCCATCTGATCGACCAACCCGATGTAGCGGTCGGCGACCTTCTGCAGCTGGTCGCCGCCACGCCGCGCTTCATCGGCCGAGATTTTCTTCTCTTTTTCCAGCGCCTTGATCCGGTCCATTTGCTCGCGGCGAACATTGCGGACCGCAACGTGTGCCTCTTCGGCATACCGCTTGACCAGTCGGGCGTACTCGCGGCGCCGCTCTTCATTGAGGGGCGGAATCGGAACGCGGATCAACTGCCCGTCGTTACCGGGGTTGAGCCCTAGCTCCGACTTCTGGATCGCCTTCTCGATTGCGCTGATGATCGAACGATCCCAGGGCTGAATCAGGATCATGCGCGCCTCGGGCACGGTGATCGTCGCCAACTGGTTGAGTGGCGTCGGATTGCCGTAGTACTCGACCGGGATCTTGTCCACCAGCGCCGGACTGGCCCGCCCGGTGCGGATGGTCAGGATTTCTCGGCCCAGGGCATCCAGGCTCTTCTGCATCTTGGTCTCCGCCTCTCGGACATTGGCCTCGATCATGCCGGCGCGCCGACGTAGGTGCCGATCGGCTTGCCGGTTACCACGCCCTCGAGGTTTCCCTCATGACCCAGATCGAAGACGATGATCGGGATGTTGTTCTCCCGACACAGCGTCACGGCCGTAAGATCCATGACCCGAAGATCCTTGTTGATCAGGTCCAGATAGTCCAGCCGGCTGAAGCGCTTGGCCTTGGGGTTCGTCGCCGGGTCGGAATCGTAGACACCATCCACCTTGGTCGCCTTGAGCACCACCTCGGCTTCGATTTCAACGGCGCGCAGGGCCGCTGTCGTGTCGGTGCTGAAGTAGGGGTTGCCACTCCCGGCGGCCAGGATCACCACCCTCCCCTTCTCGAGATGCCGGACGGCACGGCGCCGGATATAGGGCTCAGCGACCTGCTGCATGCTGATCGCGGTCTGCACCCGGGTCGGCTGTCCGATGTTTTCCAGCGCATCCTGGAGGGCGAGGGCGTTGATGACGGTGGCCAGCATTCCCATGTAGTCGGCCGTCACGCGATCCATCCCCCGCTTGCTGGCGGCGTCGCCTCGGATGATGTTGCCCCCGCCGACCACGACGGCGAACTGGGTGTCATAGGTACTGCGAACGCGGACGATATCCTCCGCGATCTCGCGAACGGTGTCCGGGTCGATGCCAAACGCGGCTTTTCCGGCAAGGCCCTCGCCGCCCACCTTGAGGAGCACCCGTTTGTAGCGTGGCTCAGGCGACGGCTTGATCACGGCATGGATGGGACTAGCTGGCTTCTCCGACCTTGAAACGGGCGAAGCGAGAAATGGTTATGTTCTCGCCCAGCTTGGCGATGCCTTCTTTCAGGAGCTGGTCCACCGTGCGCTTGTCGTCTTTGGCCCAGGCCTGATCAAGCAGGACCTCTCGTTTGTAGAAGTCGTTGAGCTTGCCCTGCACGATCTTCTCGACCACCTGAGGCGGCTTCTTCTGGTCGCTGGCCTGCGCTTCGAAGATCGCCTTCTCGCGGTCCAGGACCTCGTTGGGCACGTCTTCCCGGCGCAGGTAGCGTGGCTCCGCGGCCGCGATGTGCACCGCGATTTCATGCGCCAGGTGGCGGAACTCTTCGTTGCGCGCCACGAAGTCGCTCTCACTATTGAGCTCGACCAGCACCCCAAGCTGGTGATTGTGGTGCACATAGGTGGCGATGATGCCTTCCCGCGCAACGCGGGCTGCCTTAGCGCCGGCCTTGGCAATGCCTTTTTGTCGCAACCAGTCCTTGGCCTTCTCGAGGTCACCGTTGGTCGCCTCGAGAGCCCGCTTCGAGTCCATCATTCCTGCCCCGGTGGCATCGCGAAGGGCTTTGACCTGATCGGCTGAGATGGCCATGGCTATTGCTGCTCCTCCGTTTCGCCGTTGTCCTTGACCTTGAAGCGGGCGAAGCGCGACACCGTCAGGTTTTCACCGAAGCGCGCGACCGCGTCCGCGAGAACCTGTTGCACGGTACGCGTGTCGTCCTTGGCCCAGCGCTGATCGGCCAGCACCTCTCGCTCGTAAAACGCGCCCAGCTTGCCATCGATGATTTTCTCGATCACCGCGGCCGGTTTCTTCTGGCGGATCGCCTCGGCCCGGATTTCCTCGCGTTTGCGCTCCAGCACCGCGGAGGGAATGTCCTCGACGCGAAGGTAACGCGGGTCGGCCGCCGCGATGTGGACCGCCAACTCGTGCGCCAGCTCGCGGAAGGCGTCACTCCTGGCGACAAAGTCAGTCTCGCTGTTGAGCTCGACCAGCACGCCGAGATGGTGGTTGTGGTGGAGGTAGATCTCCACCAGGCCCTCGGCCGCCAGCCGGGCGGCTTTCACCCCGGCTCGGGCAATCCCCTTCTGTCGCAGCCAGTCTTTCGCCTTTTCGACGTCCCCTTCCGTCGCCTCGAGCGCCCGCTTCGAGTCCATCATGCCGGTCCCGGTCGCATCGCGCAGCGCCTTGACCTGCTGCGCGCTGATCGTGGCCGCCGTCATTTCTCGTCGTCCAGGGCTTCGTCCTCGTAGAACTCGGCCTCATCGACGGTGGGCATCCCGGCGAATCGCTTTTCGTCCTCTTCTTCCTCTTCCTCTGCGCCGTACTCGAACTCGGCAGGCACCGGAACCTCGGGCGCAGCCGCCAGCTCCTCGGGGCTGATCAGCTGGCGCGCCTCGAGGGCGGCATCGGCAATCTTCGAGGTGATCAGCTTCACCGCTCGGATGGCATCGTCGTTTCCGGGAATCACGTGGTCGATCTCGTCGGGATCACAGTTGGAATCCGTGATGGCGACGATCGGGATACTGAGCTTGCGGGCCTCGGTGACGGCGATGTGCTCCTTGCGTGGGTCGACGATGTAGACCGCACCAGGGAGGCGTTTCATCTCGGCCATGCCGCCGAAGAAGCGCTCCAGTCGCTGGTACTCCTCCTCCAGCTCGGTGATGGCCTTCTTGCTGCCCGTGAACCCGCCGTTGTTGCGGATGGCGCGCAGACTGTTCAATCGCTCGATCTGGCGCCGCATGACTGTGAAGTTCGTGAGCATCCCGCCCATCCAGCGATGGTTGACGAACGGCATGCCGGAGCGCCGGGCCTCCAGCTCGATCGATTCCTGGGCCTGCTTCTTGGTGCCGACGAAGAGCACCATGCGGCCTCCGCCGACGACGTCCTTGACCCAACCGGCGGCGTCATCCAGCAGCCTGACGGTTTGTTGCAGGTCGATGATGTGGATCCCGTTTCGCGCGGTGAAGATGTACCGCTTCATCTTGGGATTCCACCGGCTGGTCTGGTGGCCGAAATGGACACCGGCCTCGAGAAGTTGCTTGAGCGTAACGAGTGGCATTGAACGAAAGACCTCCTGTTTCTACTTCCGCCTCCGTCCTCCGGCGTGCGGACCTCGTACGAGGCAACCCGTTGCCGTCAGGAGACGTGCTTATTTGCGCGTGGCCAAGTATAGCCGTTTAACGGTGAATTGAAACTCGACGCACGAGGCGCCGGCGCCGCCCCTGTCGGGCTCGCTAGGCAGCCGGGACGGTGGGCTTCTTGGCTCCGCGCGATCGCGCTGCGGGGCGCGCCGCCCGTTCCGGTTTGCAGTTCGGATAGTCGGAACAGCTCTTGAACTCCCCATAGCGCCCCTGGCGCATCACCTGCGGTTTCCCGCAACGGGGGCAGGGATCGTCCATGAGCAGCTCGTGCGGTTCAGGCGGCTTCACCGTGCGCTGGCCACCCTCGATGTAGCGGCAGTCCGGATAGCCGGTGCAGCCGATAAAGCTGCCGAAGCGGCCCTTGCGGTTGAGAAGTTGCTTGCCACACTTTGGACAGACTCGGTCCGCAATGAGGTCGGCCGGGTCGATCTCGCGCTTGACATAGCGGCACTTCGGATAGCCCGAGCAGGCGACAAAGGGACCGCGTTTCCCCGTCCGCTTGACGAGCGGCTTGCCGCATTTCGGGCACATCTCGCCGGTTGGCTCGGGCGGTGGCGCTTTTTCCTGCCCCTCGCGTCCCTTGATGTAGTCACACTCGGGATAGAGCGAACAGCCAATGAATTCGCCCAGCTTGCTCATCCGGTAAACGAGTCGCCCGTTGCGCCCTTCCTCCTTGCACTTGGGGCAGTCTTCACCGGTTTCCTGCATCTCGACTTTGACGCGTGGTCCTTTCTCAGCCTTGAGCAGGGTCTGGGAAAAAGGCTTGTAGAACTCGCGGACGATTGGCACCCACTTGCGCCGGCCCTCCTCGATGTCGTCGAGCTCCTCCTCCATGCCGGCGGTGAACTTCACGTCGACGATCTCCGGGAACTGCTCGATCAGCCAGCCATTGACCGTCTTGCCCAGCGCGGTGGGATACAGACGCCGGTCTTCCTGCTTCACGTAATGCCGGGTCTGGATGACCTCGACCGTCGGGGCAAAGGTGCTGGGCCGCCCGACCCCAAGCTCCTCGAGGGCCTTGATGAGTGTCGCCTCGCTGTAGCGTGGCGGCGGCTGGGTGAAATGCTGCTCCGGCTTGAGCTCCTGGAGGTTGAGAACTTCGCTGACGGAAAGCGTCGGCAGCTCCTTCTCCTCGTCGCCGTCCGTGTCGCGTTCCCAGACACGATAGAAGCCATCGAAGACGAGCACCGAGCCGTTGGCGCGGAACAGGTAATCACCCGCGCCGATATCGACCCGGGTCTGGGCGAAGCGCGCTGGGGTCATCTGGCTCGCCGTGAACCGCTGCCAGATCAGGCGATAGACCTTGAGCTGGTCAGGGGTCAGGAAGTTACGAACCGAGTCGGGCGTCCGGGTCACATCGGTGGGCCGGATCGCCTCGTGTGCATCCTGCACCGGCCCCTTTGACTTGAACTCGACTTTGTCGCGCCGCGCGTAGGTCGGCCCGAACTGCTCGGTGATGAAACGCCGGGCCGCCATCGAGGCCTCGTCGGAAATCCGGAAGGAGTCGGTGCGCATGTAGGTGATCAGACCGACCGGGCCCTCGGTGCCGAGGTCGATGCCCTCATAGAGCTGTTGCGCCAGGCTCATAGTGCGATTGGGCTTGAGCCGCAGGCGGGACGAGGCGTCCTGCTGCAGGGTGCTGGTCTTGTAGGGCGGCGGTGCATTGCGCGTGCTGTCTTTGGTTTCAATCGAGAGCACGGTGTAGGTCGCCCCGTCGAGCTGGCCGATGATTTCCCGAATCTGTGGCTCGTTCTTCAGCTCGAGTTTTTCCTCACTGCCTTTCTTGCTCACCAGTCGGGCCGCGAACACGCGCTGCGGCAGATCCACCTTGGAAAGCATGGCGTCGAGCGTCCAGGACTCGACCGGAACGAATTTCTCGATCTCCTCTTCGCGCTCAACGACGAGTCGAACGGCGACGGACTGGACGCGTCCGGCGCTCAGGCCCTTGCGGATCTTTTTCCAGAGCAGCGGGCTCAGCTTGTAACCAACCAGCCGGTCGATGACGCGGCGGGCCTGCTGCGCATCGACAAGGTCCTGGTTCATGGGACGCAGGGCCTCCAGCGCGCGCTGCACGGCGCTGGGCGTAATCTCGTGCAACTCGATCCGGCGTGGATCTTTCAGGTGGAGCACGTGCGCGAGATGCCAGGCAATGGCCTCGCCTTCGCGGTCGGGATCGGAGGCGAGCAGGATGTCCGAGGCTCCCTTGGCGGCGGCCTTCAGCTCCTTGATGGTCGATTCCTTGCCCGGGATCGTGACGTACTCCGGCTTGAACGCGTGCTCGATATCGATGCCGAGGGTGCTCTTGGGCAGGTCGCGCACGTGACCCATGGACGCGCGAATCTCGTACTTGCCGCCAAGAAAGCGACCAAGCGTCTTCGCCTTCGCAGGTGATTCAACAATGATCAGGGGATTTGCCATAAGGGTTCTCTTATCTGGCGCGGCGAGTCACCGCACCGGGATCGCCGATTATATAGCCCCCCGTCTCCAGTAACGTCAAGCGCCGATTCACTTCTTTGATGTTCAGATTCATCATGATCGCCAGGTCATCATGATGGCGCGGTTCTACCCAATCAAGCAATTCCCAAACGGCAAATAGCTCGGGATCTTGCGGTTCTGAACGCGCGCGCGTGCGCACACGCGCACGCGCGTGTACGCGCGCATGTACGCGCGCCCGTGCGCGCGCGAGGTCGGGAAACTCATCCAGCACATCCTCAACGGTCTGCACCAGGACAGCCCCATCTTTGATCAGGCGATGGACGCCGACGGCGAGTGGGTTTTCGATACTGCCCGGAACGCAGAAGACCTCGCGTCCCTGCTCCAGCGCCATGCGCGCCGTGATCAGCGCCCCGCTTCGATCAGCGGCCTCGACGACCACCACGCCCAGGCTGAGCCCGCTGATGATCCGGTTGCGCACCGGAAAGTAACCGGGGAGCGGCAACGTGCCTTCGGCCGCCTCCGTGACCAGTGCTCCGGTCTTCGCAATCGACGCTGCCAGCTCGGCATGCTCGGGCGGATAGATCCGATCCAGGCCGGTCGCCATCACCGCCACCGTCGGGGTCGCTCCCTCGAGCGCACCGCGGTGAGCCGCGGCGTCGATGCCGCGAGCGAGCCCGCTGACCACCACGATGCCGGCGTCGGACAGCTCGTGCGCCAGCTGGTGCGCAATGCGGCATCCGTAGGGCGTGGCCCGTCGCGAGCCGACGATTGCGATCGAAGGCCCGTCGGGAATCTTGCCCCGCAGGTAGAGGCGGCGTGGCGGGTCGTGGATCTGCTGAAGTAGCCCCGGATAGGCCGGATCGGTGCGCCAGACGATGCTCATCCGCTTTCGCGATACTGCAGCGCTTCGGCGACGTGCGCCTGGGTCACGTCATCGCACAGGTCGAGGTCGGCGATGGTGCGCGCGACCCGGAGCACACGATGCACCGCGCGACCGCTCAGATGCAGCCGCTCCGCTGCCGCCTCCAGTAATCCTCGGCTGGCCCGGTCGAGCGCCGCATCCTGGCGCAGCTGTGGGCCGGTGAGCGCGCCGTTCAACGGCCCGCGCGGCCGCCGCGTCCGTTGCCGGTCACGCGCCTCGATCACTCGGTCGCGGACCGCCCCACTCGGCTCGATCACCAGGTCCCCGCGAATCAGCTCGGCCGCGGGCTGGCGCGGGACGGTGACCTGCAAGTCGATGCGATCGCGAATGGGACCCGACAGGCGCGCTCGATAGCGTTGCCGCGCCATTGGTGTGCATTCACACAGCCGCTTCGGATCGCCGGCGAACCCGCATGGACAGGGGTTCGCGGCGGCGACCAGGATAAAGCGGCTCGGAAGCACGGCGTGACCTCGAGTCCGCGTCACGGCGATCCGTCCTTCTTCCAGCGGCTGCCGGAGTGATTCGAGGGCGTCGCGTCGGAATTCCGTGATTTCATCCATGAACAGCACCCCCCGGTGAGCCCGGGTCACGTCTCCCGGTCGTGGCGAGGCACCGCCGCCTCCCACCAGCGCTGCGGGCGAGATGGTGTGATGCGGCGCCCGAAACGGAGCTACCTCCAGCAGTCCGGCGCCAGCCGGAAGGGTGCCAACACATGAGGCGATCGACGTCACCTCGACGGCCTCGGCGTGACTCAGCGCCGGCAGGATGCCTGGCAGGGCGCGGGCCAGCAGGGTCTTGCCCGCGCCCGGCGGACCAACCAATAAAAGATGATGCGCACCGGCGGCGGCGATCTCCAGGGCCCGCTTAGCGTGTGCCTGTCCCCGGATGTCGGCCAGGTCCAGCGAAAGCGGTGGGGATGGCGCCACGCCGGTCGTAGTTGCCGGCGGCGGCTGGAGCGGCGCGCCATCCTCCCAGTGCGAAATGAGATCGCGGAAGTGGCTGACGCCGACGACCAGCCCCGAGGTCGCGATCCTGGCCTCGGCGAGATTGGCGGCCGGCACATAGAAGCGCTGGACCCCAAGCCGGTCGAGGTGCGCGGTGATCGCCAGGGTGCCGCGGATCGGCCGAACGCTGCCGTCGAGGGCCAGCTCGCCCAGCCACGCCTCTTCGGCCGAGAGCGAGCGCTCCTCGGCCGCGTTGACGATGGCCGCCGCGATCGCCAGGTCGAAGCCACTCCCCTCCTTGGGTAGCTGCGCCGGCGCCAGGTTGACGGTCACGCGCCGGCCAGGAAACTGGAAGCCGCTGTTGTTGATCGCGATCTTGACCCGCTCCCTGGCCTCCTGGAGCGCGCGGTCACCCAGGCCAACGATGTGAAAGCCGGGCAAGCCATCGGCGATGTCCGCCTCGACTTCGACCTTGACGCCCTCGAGTCCGAATAACGTCCCGGACAGCGCTCGGGCCAGCACTGACGCTCGATATTACACTAATTTGTGTATATGCCCTGGGAAATATCCTCCGGAACGAAGGCGAAGCGAAAGGGCGGCGCGGAAGCACCGCCCTTTCGCTGTCTGTCGAATTTAGTCGCCGGTCGGGTCGCCTCCGGGGAGGCTGCTGTCGGCGCCTCTCACGCTCTTCCAGATGGCAGCGTTCAGCACACTTTCGGGCAGGTTGTCCGCCTGCGTCATGCTCAGGCCCTGCATCTGCGCCGCCAGCGGGGCGGTTGGTGCATTGAACGCCGGGCTTGCGAGCATGGCGGGCACGACCGCCTCGTAGGGCGTCAGGTTCGTGTCGTCGGAGAACGCCTTCAGCATGGGAGTCGCCGCGGCATCGTACTGCGTCATCGGGTGGACGCCGACGATCAGCTCGATCGTCCGGAGCATCGACACTGTGCTGTAGAAGGTCGAGTCGACTTTGCCAGTCTGGGTGTAGGGGCTGATCACAAGCGATTCCGAACGGTGCCCGTCGACGTGATCCGGTCCATCCTGGGCATCGTCTTCGGTCACGAAAATCGCGGTGTCCTTCCAGTAGCTCGAGTGCGAGATGGTCTGCACCAGCAAACCGACCGCGTAGTCATTGTCGGCCACGTAGGTCTTCGGCACCGGTGCACCGGCGCGGGTACCGGCGGTGTGGTCGTTCGGCAACCGGACGAATTCGACCGCTGGCAACCCGTTGGCGAGGAAGTTCTGGATCCACGCGCAAATCCGCGCTTTCGTGGTCGTTCCCGCCTCGGCCGCACAATTGCCAGCTGGACCCTGGCCACCCGTGAGCACGGGCGGAGCCTTCGGCGAGTCGGCCCAGGCCAGGTTGTAGCCCTCGTAGTTGCGGTCAGTCTTTGCGTCCAGCCGGGGCTCGGTTGGTTGCGCGGCGACGCCGGGCGGGGTACTGCCAAAGATGGTCCAGAAGCCGAAATTCTGGAACCCGATGTTCTGGTCGGCCAGCCGATCCCACAGGTAGGAATCCTTGGGATTCTTGTTCGCCGCTGAGGCATAGTTGCCGCCTTCCCAGTCATAGCCGCGGCCCCGGTTCACGTCGGAATAGTTCGCCGGCCAGGTCTTCTGGTCGTAGGTATTGGCGGTTGCCTCGGTCGACCAGCTCCATCCATCGGCGGAGACTTCGGAGGCTGCGTAGTAGTTGTCGAGCAGCACAAACCGCCGAGCCAGGTTGCGGATGTTGGGCGCCGAGTCGTTGCCGAAGAGGGTCAGGTCGGGATCACCGTTGCCCTTCTCCAGGTTGCCAAAGACCTGGTCGTAGGTCCGGTTCTCCTTGACGACGTAGATGATGTGCTTGATCGGCGACGGGTCTCCGACACGGCGCGGAATCACCGAGCTGCCCTCGCCGGCGGCAACTCGTGCGTTCGCGCGCTCATCGAAGCCATTCGTGCGCACGACCTGCTGGGTATAGCCGTTCAGCTCGTCGCCACGCGGCGCCGAGACAATCTGCAGGGTGCCGTGCATCATGCTGCCGACATACTGATTCGGTGGCCTGTATTGACCCTGCTGGTAGCCCTCATTGGGACCGGCGCCCATGCCTTTGGCGTTCGCGATGTAGAGCGAGCGGCCCGTGGGGGACACGTCGACGGCACTGGGATACCACGCCGTTGGGATCATCCCAAGGATGGAGCCGTGATTTTCTTCCCGCTCGCCGGTGAGGCCGATCACATCGACATCGTTGTTGCCGGCATTCGCCACATACAGCGTGTTGCCGTCCGGCGCAAAAGCCAGCGCATCGGGCTGGCTGCCCTGCGGAGCATTGCGATAGGGAGCGAGATCGATCGTCCGCACGACGGTATCCGTGTTCGTGTTGATGATGGAGAGGGTGTCGCTGTCGCCGTTGGTCACCGCCGCTTGGTGCCGTGCAGCCTGAGGGTTGGTGCGGAGGGCGCTCGGATGCGTACCGATTCCGGCGCGGATCTGCCCGGTCAGACTACGGGTTGCCGTGTTGATCACGCTGATGCTTTCCTCACCCCAGTTGCTGACGTAAGCCTTCGATCCATCGGGCGAGAGCGTGACCCCGTATGGCTGGCACTGCGGCACTGCCCCCCCAGAGTTGACGGGTCCGCCCTGCTCGTTGCAGGTCCCGACGGAAACGTGGGTGACAGCGGCCGAGGCAAGGTCGACCACGGCAAGCGTATCCAGGCGGTTCTCAGCCGCGTACAGGGTTGTTCCGTCCTTCGAGATCGCCAGCCCCATCGGGTACGAGGCACCCTTGTTGCCGCTGCCTGCAGTGGGGATGCTTGGCCCCTCGGTCAGGTGGCTGCCGTTGAAGGTGTAGGTGCGGATCTTGTCATCGCCACCGCCCGAGACGAAGGCGCGGGTTCCATCCGGACTCCAGACCACCCCCACGTTGACCGCTTCCGGCGCGACATAAGCAATCGTCTGCTTCACCTTCCCGCTCGTCGTATCCACGAGCTTGACCGATTCATTCGACGCCCCCGCGCTGCTCACGATGAGCCAGCGCCCCTTCGGGCTCAGCCCCTGCCCATACGGCCGGTCGGCCCACCAGACGCTGTCGGCCAAATCGATTTGCCTTCCGGCCGGGTGCAGCGCCCAGCCGTACGACGTCACCCCGGGCGGCGAGGACGGAGACGGTTCTTCGGCAAGTGCGACGCCACTGGCTCCCAGCAGGCCGGCGGCGGCCACCCCGGTGATGACGCGTTTCAACGGCAAGTTGGTAGGTGTACGCATGCGTTCCTCCTTTTCCCTAACGCGTTGATCGGTGCAAGTCACCCCGCAAAGGTGAACCTATGACTATCACGAAGCGAGACGGCGAAAGTTTGGGGAAGGTGATGTGTGGACCCGGTTAAAGGTAGGCTGTTCGCGACCGCCTAAAGTGAACTGGAAGCTCGCCGCCGCGCAGGCCCTGGGCTGGCTGACAACGGCACCCTATCGCGTCCAACGGCGCGTGGAGCTCGGTCCACGTCTGCTTGGGAACGGGAGGCTTCGAATTAGTGGTCCCGGCCGGGTCGTCATCGAGCCAGATGTCAATGCCTGGTCGCACGCCGAGGTCAATCGCTTGATCACGACGCGGCCCGAGGCGTTGATCCGCATTGGCGCGAACGCACGTTTGAATGGGTGCACCATCGTCGCCGCCCAACTCGTTGACGTGGGCGCGGACTGCGTCCTGGGCTCGTGTGAGGTGCGCGATCATCTCCCCTATTCCGAGTCGCCCGTTCACCGCCGGGCGCCGTCTCCACCGCGGCCCGTGATCATCGAAGCCAACGTCTGGATCGGTGGACAGGTGTCGGTCATGCCTGGGATCCACATCGGCAGAGACTCGGTGGTCGGCATCCACGCGGTGGTATTCGATGATGTCCCAGCCGGCGTCATCGTTGGCGGAAATCCGGCTCGGGTGCTTCGCCCGCTTGAGTCGCGAGTTCAGCGGGGATAATCGACGGATGAAGGCCAACCCGCCACCAACCATCTGCGACCAGTGCAAGCACATGCCACGCTGGGAGCGCATCACCGGTCCGGACCAAACGGTTCGTCTCGAAGACGGCCGGCAGGTGGTCCGGCGCGGCCAGGTCTGGGTCTGCAGCCACTGCGGCCACCAGGTGCCGGTGTCGTTCGAGGCATGGACCTGACACCGTTGGCCGCCCGGGTCGATTCGGCCGCCGACGGCCAGCTCGACCGGCTCCGGCACGTGCTTCGCGAGCGGGTTCGCCAGGGCATCGACGTCGCGCCCCCTTTGATGCGTGCCGGTGTCCTGATCCCGCTGGTGCATCGTGGCAACGGCGTCGAACTGCTCCTCACCCGGCGAACCGACACCGTGCTGACGCACAAGGGACAGATCTCGTTCCCGGGCGGCCAGCAAGAGGAGACGGACACGGAAACGGTAGAGACCGCGTTGCGGGAGAGCTACGAGGAAATCGGCCTGGAGCCCTCCCGGGTGACAGTGCTGGGTGAGCTCGATGACGTCTTCACGTCGGTCAGTGGCTTCGTGATCACGCCCATTGTCGGGCTGGTCGATGGGCAGATCGACGATCTCCGGCTGGCTCCAGACGAGGTCAAGAGCCTGCTGGTCGTCCCGCTGACGACGCTGCTCGACCCGAGTGTGCATTCGACAGAGACCCGCATGGTCGGTGAGCAGGCGTATCGCATCCACTATTACACGGTGGGCGACGATGTGATCTGGGGCGCGACCGGTCGCATTGTGTATCAGTTCCTCAAGGCCTGGGAGGACGCGGTCTGAGGCGGCTGCTCGTCAATCGATGGCGTTCTTGATGTGGTCGACCCGGGCGAGACGCCCATTGGTCATCGTCAAGCCGACCACGTCGAAGCGAACCGGCCCTCGATGCGGACGCATCTTCAAGTAGTACAGCCCCAGCTGCCGCAGCTTTCGAATTTTGCGGTAGTCGACGGCCTCCTGTGGAAGGCCGAAGCCGTGTCCCGCCCGGGTTTTTACCTCGACGAAGACGAGGGTCGGCCCGTCGACCGCCACCAGATCGAGCTGGCCCAGCGGTGTCCGGACGTCGCGTCCAACGATTTCGTAGCCCAGACCCCGGAGATGGTCCTCCGCGAGTGCCTCGCCGCTAGTCCCGAGCGGACTGACTGGCATAGGCGGCCGCTTCGAGTTCCGCACGGGTCCGGATGGAGACGAACGACCGGCGATGCAGCGGTGAGAGGCCACGCCGGTCCATGGCCACGAGGTGTTCGGGAGTCGGATAACCCTTGTGTGCCTCGAAGCCATAGCCCGGAAAGCGTTCGGCCATCCGGATCATGATGCGGTCACGGGTGACCTTGGCGAGGATCCCGCCGGACATGATTGAGATCGAACGGCGATCGCCCTTCACGATGGGCAGCTGGGGATATAGTGCCTCGGGCAGCAGAAAGCCGTCGACCAGGAGATAGTCGATCGGCCGGCGCAGCTGCTGGAGCGCGATGCACATCGCCCATTTGGCCGCGCGCCCGACGCCGACGCGGTCGATCTCATCCACCCCAACGATGCCGACGCCCCAGGCCTCGGCCCCGTCAAGGATGCAGTCGTAATAGTGGTCTCGTTCTTCCGCGGTGAGGAGCTTGGAATCGTCGATGCCCTCGCAGTGAAAGTAGGGCCGCATGATGGCGGCGCCGGCCACCACCGGGCCCGCCCAGGGCCCACGGCCGGCCTCGTCGACGCCGGCAACCGTCGCATAGCCGAGCCCGAACGCCTGACGCTCGAAGACCCAGAGGTCCCGGTCAGCTTTCGGCGCTTTCGGGCGTTTCTTCGGTGGCGGTTTCTCGGTCGACGGGCGCGCTGCCGGCGACAGCTTGACGCTTTTCTCGGATGCGGGCACTCTTCCCAACCTTTCCTCGCAGGTAGTACAGCTTGGCCCGACGCACCTTGCCGTGCCGGACCACATCGATCCGGTCGATCCGCGGTGAGTGCAGCAAGAAGCTGCGCTCGACGCCCACGCCATGGGCGATACGCCGAACCGTGAACGTTTCTTTCGTGCCGCTGCCTCGCAGGCCGATCACCGTGCCTTCGAAGATCTGCACGCGCTCGCGGTTCCCTTCGACGACACGGGCATGCACTTTGACGGTGTCTCCCGCCGTCAGCGTCGGCACTTTTTCGCGCTTGGCTTCGGCCTGGAGCAGATCGATGACGTTAGACACGGCCTCCAAGGATATCATCCGTTGTCCCGCAGCAGGTCAGGACGGCGGCGGCGGGTGCGCTCAGCAGCTTGCTCCCGGCGCCAGCGCTCGATCTCGGCATGATGCCCGGAGAGCAGGATGTCGGGTACGGCGTGACCCTCGAAGACCGAGGGCCGCGTGTAGTGCGGGTACTCGAGCAAGTGCTCGGCGAAGGATTCGTCTTTAGGCGATTCCTCGGATCCCAGCACCCCGGCGACCAGGCGGCTGACGGCGTCGATGACCACCATCGCCGGCAGCTCGCCACCTGTCAGCACGTAATCACCGATCGAGATCTCGCGATCCACCAGATTGGCCGCCACACGTTCATCGACGCCTTCGTAACGCCCGCAGATCAGATAGATGTTGTCATGCGTCGCGAGCTCGCGAACGATGCCCTGGTTGAGTCGCTCGCCTTGCGGACTCAGCAGGATCACCGGCCCCTTCCCATCGCGCGCCCGAACCGCTTCGAAGATCGGTTCGGGCTTCAGCACCATTCCGGCGCCGCCGCCGTAGGGCACATCGTCCACCTGCCGATGACGGTCATGGGTGTAATCGCGGAGGTTGTGGATGCGGAGGCTGACGAGCCCTGCGGCCATCCCCCGCCCGGTGACGCCGGAGGTCAGCGGGCCGGGGAAGAGACCGGGGAACAGGGTCAGGACCTCGACGATCACGCCGTGGTCTCCTCGGGAAGATCAATGGTGATGGTGCCGCCGGCTGGATCGATGGTCTGCACCACGCTCTTGACCATAGGAACCAGGATTTCCCTGCGACCGTCGACAACTCGCAAGACGTCGTTGGCCGCATAGCTCAGCACCTCGGCCACCGTGCCGAGCTGGCGTTGCCGCCGCGCATCGACGACCCTGAGACCCACCAGCTGGAATGAATAAAAGTGGTCGGCGGGAAGCTCGCGGGCGGCTGAGAGTGGGAGCGTGCAATAGGCTCCGACCAGCGCCTCGGCCGCGTTGCGGTCGTGCACCCCCTCAAACGTGAGAAGGACGCTGCCGTCCTGGGGCTGTGAGCTCGCCACCACCAGGTGCCGGCCGGCCACCTGAATCTCGCTGCCGCGTCGAAACCGATCGGGGAAATCGGTGAGAAGCTCGACTCGGACGGCGCCATTGAGGCCATGCGCTCGCAGCACCCGGCCGATGCGCAGCTCGGGTTGCCCGCCGTCGGTCACACGATCTCGACCATCACCCGATCGTGGTTTTTGAGCGCCGCGGCCCGCACCACGGCGCGAATAGCGTCGATGTTTCGCCCTCCCCGGCCGATCACTTTGCCGACGTCCTCATTCGCGAGCGAAACCTCCACGCGGTTGGTGCGCTCGCCTTCCACCATAGCCACCCGCACGTCTTCGGGCTTCGACACCATTGCCTTGATGATGTAGCCCACCAGGTCGGTGTAGTCGTACACGATCAGCCCTCCGCCGGTGCAGCCGCGGCGGGCTCAGGCGCGGCCTTCTCGGCGGCGCTCTTCGGCGGCTTGGTCGGCCGCTTCTTCGCCGACTCCTTGGGCAGCAAACCCTGGCCGATCAGGAACGCCCGTGCCGTGTCCGACGGCCGGGCACCCTTCTGCAGCCAGGCCTTGATCTTGTCCTGGTCAAGGTTCAGCTTGACGGGCTCGGTCATGGGGTCGTAGGTGCCGAGGATCTCGATGAACTTGCCGTCGCGCGGTGACCGGGTATCCGCCACCACGAGCCGATAGAACGGGTGCTTCTTCGCGCCGATACGTCGCAGTCGAATTTTTACGGACAACTAAACCTCCTTTAACCTCTCAACAGTTGCGCGGGGTCGATGGGCAACCCCTTGATGCCTCTTCCCTTCCCCATCTGTCGCATCAGGGTCTGCATTTGCTGGAATCCTTTCAGCAGTCGGTTGACGGCGGCCAGATCGGTCCCGGCACCGCGTGCGATACGCCGGCGGCGGCTGCCATCGATGGTCTCCGGACGCTCACGCTCCGTTGGCGTCATCGACAGGATGATGGCCTCCATCTCTTTCAGCTGGTCGTCGCTGGGCATGGCGCCCGCCAGGTTTTTGATCTTGCCGGCGCCAGGCAGCATGCCGATAATCCCTTCCAGCGGTCCCATCTTCTTGACCTGTTTGAGCTGCTCCATGAAATCGGTCAAGGTCAACTGGCCGGTGCGGAGCTTTTTTTCCATGACCCGGGCCTGGGTTTCGTCGACCTGCTCCTGTGCCTTCTCGATCAGCGTGAGCACGTCACCCATTCCCAGGATGCGTGATGCCATCCGGTCGGGGTGGAAGACCTCGAAGTCCGTCAGCTTCTCACCCACGCCAACAAACTGGATCGGAGTTTCCGTGACAGCCCGCAGGGAGAGCGCGGCGCCACCACGAGCATCGCCATCCAGCTTGGTCAGGATGGCGCCGCTCAGCGAAATGGTCTGCTGAAAGGCGGTGGTGACGCTCACCGCCTGCTGGCCGGTCATCGCGTCCAGCACCAGCAGGCGATGCTGTGCCGGCACGGCCTGGACGATCCGTTTCAGCTCATCGAGCAAGTCCTGGTCGACCTGCAGGCGGCCGGCGGTATCGATCAGCACGACGTCCGCGTTGACTCGCCGTGCCTCCGGCAGCGATTCGCGGGCAATGGTCACCGGGTCCGTGCCGCGCGGCGCGAACGACGGGGCGTTGATGCTCTTGGCGAGGACCTCGAGCTGTTCCATCGCTGCCGGCCGCCGGACGTCGGTCGAGACCAGCAACGGCCGGTGGCCTTCACGACGAACATAGAGGGCAAGCTTGCCCGCCGTAGTCGTCTTTCCCGAACCCTGCAGCCCAGCGAGCACGATCACGGTTGGCGGTGAGGGCGCGTAGCTCATGGGGACCCGCTCGCCCAGCAGCCTGACCAGTTCTTCGTCAACGATCTTTACGATCTGCTGGCCCGGGTTGAGGCTGTCCATCACTTCGGCGCCGATGGCCCGGAGCCGAATTCCGGCGACGAAGTCCTTGACGACCTTGTAGTTGACGTCGGCCTCGAGCAACGCCAGCCGGACCTCGCGCAGGCCGGCATCGACATCGGCTTCGCTCAACTTGCCGCGTCCGGTCAACTTCTTGAGCGCCTGGTCGAGGCGTTCGGTCAGGGTGTCAAACACGCTGGGCACGCTCCAGGCCGAGCTTGCGCTCGTAGTCGTCGAGGTTCACGGTGGTCCGCCGCACCACGTCATAGATGGCGGTGCGCGACACCCGCTCTTTCGCCGCGATCTCGCCATAGGACCAGTCCAGCTCCCAGGCCAGGTGCAGGATATGGCGCTGGTGTTCGGTCAACAGCGAGCCGTAGAGGTCGAGCAGGCGCAGCTGGCGCTGACGGCGTCGAGTTCTGTCAAGCATTTAGCCTTGACAGTATAGCCGCTTCGGGCTAGCGGCCTTCCCGGCCCCTCTTCTCCTCGTTGTTGAGGACGAATTGCACCAGCCAGAGCGTGCCGACGACGGCGGCCAGCAATGCGACGGTCGCGACGATGCCGGCGAGGACAGTCAGGAGGACGGTCAGGGTAGCTGGTCCTCGTCGGTTGGCTCGACGCGCTCGTCCTGCAGAATCTCCATCGCTTGCACGGCCTGCTCGCGCGGCACCCAGAGGTCGACCGCGGCAATGTCCCCCGCGGTCTCGGGCACCACGGTCATGAGCGCCTCATGCCGAAGAAAAACCGGAATGCCGGAGGCCTCGAGGACCGCCTTCCAGGTATCCGCCTCGGATAGCCCGCTGGCCGTCACGAGCTTCACGAACGCATCGGTCTTCTGATCCGAATTCATACGCCCTCCTCCATGCGCAGCAATGCGTCGAGGTATCGCTCCGGGTCGAATCGATTCAGATCGTCGAGGCCCTCGCCGATGCCGACGAGTTTCACCGGGACTGAGAGCTCCGCTTCGATACTAAGGATGACACCGGCCCGGGCGCTGCCGTCCATCTTCGTCACCGCGAGGCCGGTCAGGCCGGTCGCTTCCTGAAACACCTTAACCTGCTGGGCCGAGTTTTGCCCGATATGCGCGTCCAGGACGGCCAGCACCTCCTGTGGTGCGTGCTCGTCCAGCCGCTGCAAGACGCGCCGGACTTTGCGCACCTCTTCCATCAAGTCAGTGCGCGTGTGGAGCCGGCCGGCCGTATCGATGATCACCGGGCTGGCGCCGCGCGCCCGTGCCGCCTGGACCGCATCGAAAGCTACCGCGCCGGGATCGGAGCCGGGTTGGTGGGCGACGACATCGACCTGTGCCCGCTGGGCCCACAGCTTGAGCTGGTCGATGGCAGCGGCACGATAGGTGTCGGCAGCCGCCAGCAACGGCCGGCGACCCTCGCTCCGCAACAGGTGGGCCAGTTTGGCGATGGTCGTCGTCTTGCCCGACCCGTTCACGCCGACGACCAGAATGATCGCGGGCGATCCTTCGAGATTGAGGCTTCGCGACTGGGACGCCATGGTCTTGAGCAGATCGGCTTTCAGATAGCCCAGCGCCTGCACCGGCGAGCGCAAGTGCGCGACCGCCGCCTGTTGCCGCAGGTCGCGTACCACACGCTCGGTGGTGGGGACGCCGGCATCGGCGGCGATCAGCGTCGTCTCCAGGTCCTCGAAGAAGCCCGCATCGAGGGCCGGGCGTCCGAATACTTCCTTCATGTCGGCGACGTATGCCTGTCGCCCCGCTTCCAGCGTCCTGGAGAATCGCCTCCAGAAACCCTCCCGCTCCGGCGCCGCCGGGTCGGCCGGCATTACAACCCGGTCTTAGGCGGTGCGTTCACCAACCGGGACCAGGGTGTCGTGCTGCAAGCGAACCGAGACGATCCGTGAGATGCCGTGCTCCGCAAGCGTCACGCCGTAGAGCGCCTCGGCCTGCGCCATCGTCGAATGGTTGTGCGTGACGATCAGAAACTGCTGACCGGCTGCGAGCCGCTTCAGCACGCGGTTGAAGCGCACCACGTTGGCGTCATCCAGGGCCGCATCGACCTCATCGAGCACATAAAAGGGGCTCGGATTTACGGCCTGCAGCCCGAACAGGAAGGCGAGCGCGGTCAGCGCCCGCTCGCCGCCCGAAAGCAGGGTGAGCGTCTGCAAGCGCTTTCCAGGAGTCTGCGCCAGGATCTCGACGCCGTCATCAAGCGGATTGCCCGCGGGCTGGCCTTCCAACCGCAGGGTAGCGCGCCCGCCAGGAAAGAGCTCACCGAAGAATTCCTGGAAGTTGACCGCCACCGCCTGGAAGACGGTGCGGAACCGGCCGTCGATTTCCGCCTCCAGACGGACTCGCAGGTCGGTCAGCTGGCTCGATGCCTGCTCCAGGTCGGCGAGCTGAGAGGCGAGCGAGTCACAGCGTTCGCTGACCTGGGCGTACTCATCGGGCGCCAGGAGGTTGACCGCACCCATAGCCTCGAGGCGGCGCTGCAGGCGAGAGACGTCGCGCTCGGTTTTTTGCCAGTCAACATCTCCCGTGCTCTCCTCGGCCTCATCGACGAGCTGCTCGCTGTCGTGGAGCGCCGCAGCACAGCGGTCGACCTCTGCCCGAGCCGCGTCCCGCTCCGAAATCGCCGAGACGCGGGCGTCGTCGGCATGGGCCAGCGCCACCTGGAGGCTGACATTGCGTTGCTCGTCCTCATGCAGCTGGGTCTCGAGGCCGGTGAGCGCCTCCGAGTCGGGCAGTTCGGCCGACTCGACAGCGGCCAATTCGTGCTCGAGCACGTTGACTCGTTCCAGCCATTGCCGCCGCTCCTCGGCGATCAGGGCCGGCTGCACGGCGAGATCTTCCTCGGCGGCGCGACGTTGCGCCAGCTCATTGCCGTGCGATTCCAACACCTGCTGAGCTCGCTCGAGCTGGCGCCCAAGGTCGTCCCGGCGTTGCTTCCTCAATGCTGCGCGCAGCTCGGTCTCCTGCCGCCGCTCGATCAAGGACGCCAGCGTGGCGCCGGCCTCGCCAATGCGCTGTTCGATCTCGGCCAGCTTCTGGATTGCGCTGGCCTCCGACTCAGCCGTGGCCTGCTGGCGATTGCCAGCAGCTACGTGTAACTGTTCGGCCTGCTCGAGTAACCCGGCGATCCGGCGCACCTGCTGGCGTAGCTGCGCTTCCTGCTGGGTCTCTCGGGCTAGCGCTTCAGCGGCGGCAGCCGATGCGCCGGCCGCTTCCGCGGCGGCCGTTCGCAATTCGTCGTATCGACCCCGGATCTTTCGACGCTCCTCGAAAAGAGCCGCACGGTGCACGGCGCGCTGTTCGACCTCCTCCGCGGCAACAAGCGCCGCTTGGCGTTCGGCGTCGAGGCCATTCTCAGCGTCACGGATTCTGGCCTGCACGTCGAGGAGCGCATCCGCCGCTTTGCCGCCGCGATAGGAGACGGCGCTGATGAGCTCGCCGGATCGGGTCACTGCGCGGAGCTCGGGATGGCCGTCGATCACCTCCCGCGCCTCGGCGTGATCATCCACGAGGACAACGTCGCCAAGCAGGTGTGCAAGAAGCGGCTGGACATGCTCAGGAGCGCCGACCAGATCGATGACGAACGCCAGATCGTCAGCGATTCTGTCTGCCGGCGGCCGCCGCCCGGGACGAAGCAACGTCTCCCGGACATCCGTCCCATCGACCAGGCGCGCCTTTGCGTCGTCAAACGTCTGGTCGTCGCGGGCAACCCAACCCTGTAGCCAGCCTTCCAGGGCAGCCTCGACCGCCACGCGATCCTTGGGATGGACCTCGATGAGCGCCACCAAGCGATCCCATTCGTCGCTGCTCCGGATCGGGCCATGCCGCTGGGCGTGGTCGAGAAGGGTGCGAAGAGCGCCCAGCTCGGCCTCCAGGCTGCGCAATCGCCCCTCATGCTCAACGACCGTCTTGCGCCCAAGCTCGAGCGCGCCCTCTGCCTCGGCGAGCCGGTCGTCGATGGCCGTCGTCGCCGCCGTGATCTCCTCGACCTCGTGCCGCGTGGTCTCGGCGGTAGCACGTCGCCGCTCCAGCTCCTCGGTCAAGGTGCCATGGTTGAGCGACCACGCCTCCAGCTGCACCCGTAGCTGGTGCTGCTGCTCGTTGAGGAACTGCAAACGGCCTTCGAGCTGGCGCAGCTCCGCCTCCACCGCGACGCGCTCGCGCTGAAGCGCCTGCCGGCGCTGCTGTCCGGCAACGTGTTCATCCTCGAGCCCCGCCTGTGATTCGCGGGCGGTTCGCTCGGCCTCGACCGCGGCCTGGAGCTCGGCCGCCGCCGCCTCGTGCTCCATTCGCGCGGCCTCGAGCGCGTCGGAGAGCTCTTTGACTACGCGGCCACCGGCGCGTTCGGATGCACTGAGCCGCCGCAATTCTCCTTGGAGGGCCTCGAGCGCCTGCACCGCAGCGGCATTCCGCTCCTGGGCGATGCGAGCCTGGTGCTGGCTCTCCGCGAGGCGTAGTCGCAGGTCCGCGACCGCCTCCTGATGACGCCACCGGGCCTCGCGCGCCGAGAGCAGCGCGGATCGATGCTCGGCATAGCGCGGTTCGAAGTCGGCGACCGCCTGGATCGCCGCCGCGCACTTCTGCTCCGATGACTGGACCCGGCTTTCCGAGCGGCGCAACTGGACCATCGCCTTCCGCCACGCATCGCGGGCCAGACTGCCCTGGAGGGCCTTGAGGGCTTGCGCCACCTTCTGGTACTCCTCCGCCGCGGCGGCCTGGACGCGGAGCTCCTCGGCGCGCGGACTGAGCTCGTTGAGGATGTCGCGCGCCCGTCGCATGTCGCGATCCGCCTCGGCCAATCGGTTCAGTGCTTCCTGCCGTTGATCGCGCAACCGTCGAACCCCGGCCGCTTCCTCGATCAGCTCGCGTCGCAGCTGCGGCGCCGCCTGGATCACGAAGTCGATGTCG
This sequence comes from Candidatus Dormiibacterota bacterium, assembly GCA_035716185.1. Taxonomy (GTDB): domain Bacteria; phylum Chloroflexota; class Dormibacteria; order CF-121; family CF-121; genus CF-13. Next base: position 18,592 of record DASTJZ010000075.1, on the reverse strand, counting down.
TTCTGTGCCACCACTGCATAACCATCCTGCCGTAAGCCCGTGCTCGCCAGCAGCGCATCGATGTCCTTGAGGCGGGCGCGGCTGCCGTTGACAAGGTACTCGCTTTCCCCGGAGCGGAAGAGGCGACGAGCAACCTCGAGTTCGCTGAACTCAACATTGAGCCGTTGGTCGGCGTTATCGACGACCAGCGTGACCTCAGCCATCCCCACGGCCGACTTCCCTGGGCCGCCGGCGTAAATGACGTCCTCCATCCGCTGGCCGCGCAGTCCGCGGGCGTTGCGTTCGCCGAGGGCCCAGCGGATGGCGTCGACGAGATTGGACTTCCCGCTGCCGTTCGGACCGACGATGGCGGTGATGCCCTGGCTGAAGGGCAGCTCCGTGCGGCGCGCAAAGGTCTTGAACCCCTGCAGTCGCAGCGACTTCAGGTACACGGGCTAGCGCGTAATAACCATGGCAGCGCTATCGCGCCCTGCAGAGACGTAAGCATGGACCACGGCGCGGGTCACACGCGTATTAGAGCATGTCACCGCGCGTCAAAGCAATCGACATGGCTTCCATGGTTTCAGTTTGCTGGCTGGTTGGCGGGTGCGCGCCGCGCCTCGGCCGCAACCGCTTCAAGGACTTCGTTTTCGGGCGCAGGTGGTTGATCGAGCGCTCCCAGCGCGCTGAGCGCCTCGCGCGCCGCCATCTGCTCGGCTGCCCGCTTGGTCCGGCCGCTGCCAACGCCTCGGATGCCGTCGCCGAAGGTGACTTCGGCGGTGTACTCCCGACGATGGCCGGGACCCGAGGCGCCGATGATGTCGTACTGCGGCGTGGTCAGGAATCGTTCCTGGGTGACTTCCTGGAGACGACCCTTGTAGTTGTCGTCCGGCCAGGCTTGGACATCGATCAGGCTCCGGCTGAACAGCCGATAGGCCGCCCGATAACCCTGGTCCAGGAAGATGGCGCCGATCACGGCCTCAAAGGTATTGGCCAGGATTGACTGCAGCGACCTGGCGCCGGTCTTGTGGGCGCCCTTCCCCAACAAGAGGTAATCGCCGAGGCTGAGCCGAGAGGCCAGCCGAGCCAGGCTCTTGGTGTTGACGACCGAGGCGCGCAGCCGGGTCAGCTCCCCTTCGTCGGACGTCTGGTAGGTGTGGAAGAGGTGTTCGGCCGCGATCAGCTCGAGCACGGCGTCGCCCAGGTACTCGAGCCGCTCGTTGTCGGCCGACCCACTCTCCGGGTGCTCGTTGTTGTAGGAGCGGTGGGTCAGCGCCTGCCGCAGCAGGGACACGTCATGAAAACGAACGCGGAGCGTCCGCTGGAGTTTCTGTAGCGGCTCGTCCGCCTGAGCGACCTTTGGCTCAGGTGGTGATGCCGAGCTTCTCCTGGACGTAGTCCCAGGCGGCTCCGACGGTCTGAATCCTTTCGGCGTCCTCGTCAGGTATCTCCATCCCGTATTCTTCCTCGAACGCCATGATCAACTCGACCAGGTCGAGGGAATCCGCATTCAGGTCGTCGACGAACGAGGCGTCTGGGGTCACTTGCTCCGGCTCGACACCGAGCTGCTCGGCGATGATGCCCTTGAACTTCTCGTAGTTACTCCCGTCCATCCGACTCCCCTTTTCGCTATTCCGAGTCCGTCAAATTCTAGACGAAGCTTCCGCAATCGTCCTAGATCGGCAGACCTCCGTCAATGCCCAGAACCTGGCCGGTGATATAGCCCGCCTCCGGCGATGCCAAAAAGACGATCGCCGGGGCGACGTCTGATGGCGTCCCGATCCGGGGAATCGCGGCCGCCTGGCGGGCTCGCTCCAGGAGCTCGGCGGGCACGCCGCCGATGAGTTCAGTCTCGATGAAGCCGGGGGCCACGGCGTTGACCGTGATATTGCGCGACCCGACCTCCTTGGCCAGCGCCCTGGTCAGGCCAATCAAGCCCGCCTTCGACGCACTGTAGTTCGCCTGGCCAGCGTTCCCGGCCACGCCGGCCAGCGAGGAGACGTTCACGATCCGGCCGTACTTCTGTTTGAGCATCGGCCGCAGGGCCGCCTTGATCGCCAGGAAAGCGGCTTTCAAGTTGGTTTGCAGCACCACGTCCCAGTCCGCCTCGCTCATCCGCATCACCAGCGTGTCCCTGGTCAGGCCGGCGTTGTTCACCAGAATGTCGAGGCGGCCAAACTCCTTGACCGTGGCCTCGACGGCGAGCCCGGGGGCGGCCGATTCGGCGAAGTCAGCCTGAATCGCCAACGCGTTTCCCCCCGCCCGTGACACTTCCTCGACGAAGTGGTCGGCCTCCGGTTTCCGGCTCCTGTAGGTGATGGCGACCTTGACCCCAGCGGCAGCCAGCAGGTCGGCCGTGGCCCGGCCGATGCCACGGCTGCCACCGGTTACCAACGCGACTTGCTGGCGAAACCCGTCAGGCATGCTCCGCCTGCAAGAACGCGGTCAGAGAAGCCATATCCTCGATATTGTGGAGCACCGCCTCCGGGACGATCTTCTTGACCAGCCCGGTCAGCGTCCTGCCCGGACCGATCTCGACGAAGGTGCTCGCACCGAGTTCTCGCAGTCGCCGAACGCTCTGCGTCCAGCGAACCGGCCCTGTCAGCTGACCGACCATCAGCGGCCGGATCTCGCCAGGCTCGGCATGGGCGGCGGCGTCGGCGTTGAAGACCTGCGGTCGCTCGAGCCGGCGCAGCGTAATGGCGTCCCAGGTCTCAGCAAAGGCTGCGGCTGCGTCTTTCATGAGCGGCGAATGGAAGGCGGCGCTGACCGGTAGCCTGACCAAGCGCCGCGCGCCGGCCTCTTGGAGCCGTGGGGTCACCGCCTCGAGCGCGTCGTTGGACCCTGAGATCACAACTTGACCCGGAGCGTTGTAATTCGCCGGTACAACGCCCTGGACCTCGGCGCAAACGCGGTCGACCGCGGCATCATCGAGACCGAGCACCGCGACCATGCCGGTGCCTCCCGGAGCTGCGGCCGCCATCGCCCGCCCACGGGCGCGGACCGCCAGCAGCGCATCGATCGGCTCAAGGCCGCCGGCGGCCACCAGGCCGGCAAACTCTCCGAGACTGTGACCGGCCACCGCGTCCGGCGTGATGCCGGCGTCAACCAGTTTGCGAAGTAGCGCCAGGCTATGGAAGGTGATCGCGGGCTGCGCGTTTTCGGTCTTTTGCAGCTCGTCGCCGGGTCCCTCGACCATCAAGCGGCCGAGCGGCAGGTTGAGAAGATCCTCAGCCTTTTTCAGGAATTCTCCGGTTCCATCGTCCTTCTCGATCAGGTCGCGGGCCATCCCCACGAATTGGGCGCCCTGACCTGGAAACAGGAAGGCGAGCGTCGGACCCGCCGGACCTAGTCGGTCTTGATGACTTCGCGCCCGTCGTAGTAGCCGCAGTTACGGCAGATTGCGTGCGGCAGCTTCGGCTGGTGGCACTGCGAGCATTCGACGAGCTGCGGACGCTTCATCGCCAGGTGCGCGCGCCGCTCACCCTGGCGGGCATGGGCATATCGAGTCTTAGGAAGAGCCATGAGCGACCCATTATAGGGCTGATCCTCCCGTAGGTCGGCAGGTCTGTCCGCGACCATCCGTTATTGACGAGGTGACCCGGCCAGGACTGCGCTAGCGGCCGCTGATGACCTCCACCTCTCGAGCCGCTTTGGCTGCCGGGACTCGCAGTGCCTCGACGCCCTTCTTCACCGTGGCGATGGTTCGCATCAGCTGGCCCTCCAGTGACTGCATGACCTCCCAGGCATAGCGATCGGCGGCCCGTCGGGTCTCATCCGCCTTGACGGCGGCTTCCTTGAGCATCGCCTCGGCCTGCTTCTCGGCCCGCTTCAATAATTCCTGCTGCCCCATCATCGTCTGGGCACGCTCACTCGCCTTGTTGACGATCCGCGCCGCCTCCGCCTGCGCTTCAGAGAGCAGGCGTTGCTGCTCCTGCAGCGTCCAGCGCGCCTGTTTGATCTCGTCCGGGAGGCTGAGTCGCAGATCGTCGATGCACGCCAGCGCCTCCTCCTGGTCGACAACGACCGTTCGGGTCAGTGGGATCTGGCGGCTGTGCGCAATCAAGTATTCGATCCGGTCGATGGCTTCGTGGATGTTCATGACTTCTGCTCCCTTGTGCCAAGACGTTGCTTGAGTGGTCCGACGACGCTGGGTGGGACGAATTCTGCGATGTCGCCACCGAATTCGGCGAGCTCCTTGATCAGGCTGGAGCTGAGGAACAGGTGACGCAGGCTAGTCGGGATGAAAACGGTGGTGACCTCCGGTTCCAGCCGGCGGTTCATCAGCGCCATCTGGAACTCACTCTCGAAATCCGACACGGCGCGGAGCCCCCGCACGATGACGCGGGCCCCCACCTGGCGAGCGAACTCGATCGTGAGGCCGTCGAAGGTGCTGACCTCGACGCCCGGCCTCTCCCCCAGGCTTTCCCGGATCATCCGCACCCGCTCGCTCGTGCTGAACAGCGGTTGCTTGCTCGGATTCTCGAGGACGGCGATCACGACGTGGTCGAAGATCCGAGCGGCTCGGTCGACGATATCGAGATGCCCGTGGGTCAGTGGGTCGAAGCTTCCCGGATAGAGGGCCGTGATCACACGTACCTGAAGAACGTGAGCCGGGTGGTGCCGTAATCGCGGTCGCGCACGTAGGCCAGATGTTGCAGCGACGGCAGCGGCTGACTGCGATGATGCTCGACGACGACCACCGCCTGCTCCCGGAGCGGCGCGTGGTCAAGCGCCTGGAGCGCTCCGCTCAACGCTCCGCTGTCGCGGTAAGGGGGATCCAGGAGAAGAAGGTTGTAACTGGCGAGGTCACTGGAGTGGGTCCTGATCCACTCGATGGCATCAGTCCCTGCAACGTCGCCCTGCTGGGCGAAGCCGGTTGCGGCCAAATTCTCGGCGACGATGTTAGCACAGGATCGGTCGCATTCCACAAAGGTCGTCCACGCAGCGCCACGCGAGAGGGCTTCAATGCCCAGCGTTCCGGCCCCGGCAAACAGATCGAGGACCCTGGCACCGCGTATGCTGTCGCCGATGATGTTGAACAACGCCTCGCGTACCAGCGACGTCGTTGGCCGAGTCGCCTGGCCCGGTGGCGTTTTCAGCACTCGTCCGCGACTAGAGCCGGCGGTAACGCGGGTCGCGGGCCCTGACATGGGATGAGTAAAGCAGGCATGCTCGGCTGGCCGGGCTGCCCTGCGGAAGGAGCACCAGCATAGTCGTCGTCGATGCGATCCTGGGGATTCTGCTGGTCCTCGTTCTCCCGGCGGCGACGGGGCTACTGGTGGGCCGTCTCCTAACACTGATTCGTCCAGTCCGTCCGCCGCAGGCGCCGCCGTCCAAGCCGCAGCTCAATCCAGGGCGAACACCGGACGATACGCCGAAAGCTGGTGGCGGAGGCCCGGCTCGCCGGCCAGCGCCGGGTCGCGCTCCAAGAGGCGGACGGCCTCGTCGCGGGCGTCGCTGATCAGCACAGCGTCGAGCAAGTTGGCCATGCTGAACTCGTGACCGTGCTGCCTCATCCCCAGGAGGTCGCCCATTCCCCGGAGCCGGAGGTCGATCTCGGCCAGCTCGAAGCCGCTCTGGTGACTGACGACGGCATGCAATCGTTCCATCGTTTCCGGATCATCGACGTCGGTGAACAGCAAGCAGACCGACTCATGCAAGCCGCGCCCCACCCGCCCGCGGAACTGATGAAGCTGGGCCAGTCCGAAACGACCAGCCCCTTCGATCATCATCACGGTGGCATTTGGAATGTCGATGCCGACCTCGACGACCGACGTCGACACCAGGATGGCGGTCTCGCCGCGCTGAAATTTCGTCATCACCTCCTCTTTCTCCGCCGTCTTCATCCGGCCATGTAAGAGCGCGATCCGCTCCTGCAGATCGGGGAAAACATCGGTACGTAGCTTCTCCACCTCTTGCGTCGCCGAGCGGACCCCGAGCTTGTCCGATTCCTGGATCAGCGGGCAGATGACGAAGACCTGGCGACCGGTCGCCACCTGCTGCCGGATGAAGTCGTATGCCTGCTGGCGCTCATCCGGGGGCACGAGTCGGGTGGTGACGGGTCGCCGTCCAGGCGGCATCTCATCAAGGACGGATATGTCCAGATCGCCAAACAGCGTCAGCCCAAGCGTCCGCGGGATAGGCGTCGCCGTCATGGACAGAAAGTGAGGCCACAGCTCGCCCTGACGGACGGAGAGCCGTTGTGCCACGCCGAAGCGATGTTGTTCGTCCACCACGGCAAAGCCGAGCGTCTTGAAACGGACGTCCTCTTCGATGAGGGCATGGGTCCCGATCAGGACGTCGATCCCCCTCCCTGCCACTGCCGCTAACAGGCTGCGACGTCCCGCGGGAGGCGTACTTCCCAGCAACAGGCCCACATTGACGCCGAACGGTTTGAGCAGCGAGTCGATCACCTCGGCGTGTTGACGGGCGAGGATCTCGGTCGGCGCAAGCAGCATCGACTGGAAGCCGGCTTTGGCGGCGTGATGGATGGCCATCGCCGCGACCACCGTCTTGCCCGAGCCCACATCTCCCTCCAGAAGGCGATTCATGGGTTCGCCTTTGCGCATATCCGTGAGAATCTGCCAGGCCGCCCGCCGTTGCGCGTTGGTCAGCTTGAAAGGGAGCGCCGCGACGAAGGCTCGGGCAGCCGCCTCATCGAAGGGTATGGCATGCGCGGGGTGAGCCTTGCGGGCCCGTTTCGCGAGCTGGTTGGCAACCTGGTTGACGAAGATCTCCTCGAACTCCAGGCGGTTGCGGGCTCGTTCCAGATCCTCGAACGAGTCAGGGAAATGCACCTGCTTGATCGCGGCGGAGCGCGGCATCAGCTTGCGTCGCTCGGCCAACTCCCGCGGAAGGTCTTCCTCCAGCTGGTCAGCCAGCCACAGCAGAGGGAGGATCTTTTCCCGAAGCCAGCGAGACGTCAGGCCTCGAGTCTCGGGATAAATGGGCACGATTCGGGCGGAATGGATCGGATCGCGTGATACCCGCTCGTACAAAGGGTTCTTCATCACGAGGCCCCCGTTGCGGTCAACGGTGCCGGCAAGCAGCAGGTGGTCACCAGGATGTAGCTGGCTGGCAATGTATGGCTGGTTGAACCACACCACCTCGAGCTGTCCAGAGTCGTCGGATAACTTGGCCCGAGCGAGTTGGACGCGTTTGTACCTGGTCTGCACTTTTTCGATCTGGTAAACCCGCGCCCGCACCGTCGTGCGCATCCCTGGCCGAATCCACGCGATCGGCGTGACATTCGCAAAGTCTTCGTGCCGGCGGGGAAGGTAGAGAAGGAGATCGCCGACCGTCTTCACCCCGACATGCCCCAGCCGCTGGCTGTAGACCGTGCTGATTCCGGTGATTGCGGTCACCGGGTCATCAAGCGAGAGGCGTGGCATGGTCAGGCGACGAGATAGGTGAAGCCGATGACTCCAGGGCCGGTGTACGTCCCGATGACGGCCCCAATCTCTGCAAGAGGGATGTCGAGACCCGGATAGTTCTGGGCAACCCGCTGGCGGACCCGCTCAGCATCGGCGAGGGCCGCGCCGTGAAGCACCGCGAGGTGGGTCAGCTTACCGGCGCGGCCGAGTTGATCGACCAGCTTGTCGATTGCTTGTGCGCGACCGCGGGCCCTCCCCAGAGGGGCCACCTCACCGTCCTGCAGGGTGATGAGCGGCTTCACATTGAGCAACGAGCCCAGCAGCGCGCGGGCTCGCCCGATCCGTCCACCCTTCTCGAGGTAGGTCAGCGTATCGACAGCAGCCAGGACGTGCGCCTTGGTCAAGAGCGATTGGATCCGCTCGGCCACCTGGCTCCGGTTCGCCCCGGTTTTTGCCAGCCGGGCACCCTCGAGTGCCAGGAAGCCCAGCGCCATGGAGACGGTCAGCGAGTCGATCACGGCGATGTGCTCCGGATCGACGGACTGGGACGCCATCTGAGCAGCGCCGAAGGTTCCCGAGACTTTGCTCGAGATGAGCACGGCGACGATCTCGTCGCCAGCCTCACGAAGCTGTCGGAAGACATCTTCGAATGCCCCCACGGGTGGCTGGGACGTCTTGGGTAGTTGGGCCGAGGCCTTCAGTCGGGTGAAGAACTCGTCGCCCGAGAGTTCAACGTGGTCCTTGAAGACCTCATCCCCGAAGCGGACGTTGAGCGGTACAACCGTGATGCCGGCGCTTCGCTGTTGGGCTTCACTGAGGTCCGCAGTGGAATCCGTAACGATCCGGACCACGCCTGGAGTATATCGAGCAGTTCCCGCGAACACAGCCATGTCGCGGCGATCGACTCGTTAGGTAGGACGCAGCGAACGGCGATCACGCTATGGTGCTGTGGCGCTCTCGGCGACCGATCTGAGCTCGCGGCTTACCCAGGCGCTGATTCTCATCACCTTTGTCGGGTTCCAGGTGCTCGATACGCTGACCACCCACCTGGGGCTGGCCCTGCAGCACCCCGAGCTGAATCGGATCATGGCGCCCATCATCGCGGCCGATGGCGAGCTTGCCGCCTACGCCGTGAAGGGCTCGGCCCTGGCCGTGCTGCTTGGCCTGTTGATGCTTTTCTCGAGGCGGATGCCGCGGGTGTGGCGGGCATACCAGGTGGCCGCCTGGTTGACGGCGCTCGCGGTCATCGCCAACCTCCTGCAGCTGCTCTAAGCCGCTACTCGACGGCGATCACGTACGGATACAGCGCTTGCTCGCCGGCTTGCAGCTCTACCGAGGCTTGGGGGAATTGTTCCGCCACCGCCGCTCGCAGGCTTTCGCGCTCGTCGTCGCCGGCATCCGCGCCGGCGTAAATCGTGACCGTACCCACCTTTGCCGGTTCGAGACGCTTCAAAACGGCCTGCACGACCTTCGGGGCCGAATCGCCGGCCTCGACAATGCGCTCGTTCAGCAGGCCGATGATGTCGTTTTCAGCGACCTTCAGGCCGTCGACCTCACTGTCCCGAACGGCCCGCGTTACCTCGATGGTTTGGACCTGATTGAGGGCGCCAGACATGGCCGTGGCGTTCGCCTCGAGATCCGCGCTGAAGTCGAAGGCAAACAAGGCTGCGATGCCCTGGGGCAGCGTCCTGGATGGCACGACCCGAACCCGTTTCTTGCTAACTTCGGCGACCTGCTGAGCCGTCATGATGACGTTGCCGTTGTTCGGCAACAGCAGCACATCATTCGATGGGACGGACTCCACCGCGGAGAGCACATCCTGGATGGACGGATTCATGGTCTGGCCACCGCTCACCACGGAGTCGACCCCCAGGCCCTCCAGCACCCGCCGAAACCCGTCCCCGTTCGCCACCGCGACGACGGCCAGGTGCTTGGTGAAAGTCGGTCGCCGAACGGCCTCCCCCTGGAGCCGGTGATGCTGGGCCGACATATCGTCGACCTTTAGCCGGCTGAGGCGCCCCACTCCGCTGGCATAGCCGATCACGACCGCCGGCTCGTGGGTATGAACGTGAACCTTGATGGCGGAATCGTCCCCGACGACGAGCGCCGACTCGCCGTGCCGCTGGATCTGGGTGCGGACATCGTCCACCGGCAGGTTCTCGCCGTTGATGATGAACTCGGTGCAGTAGCCCCAGCCGGCGGTCGGGGCCTCCACCTCTTTCGGTCGCGCGTGCGTGCTGGCCGGGCGCACGAAGGCTTCCAGCCGCTCCCCTGTCATCCGTTTGAGGAAGCCTTCCAGAATCAGCTGGAGGCCGAAGCCACCCGCGTCGATGACGCCGGCTTTCTTGAGGATGGGCAGCTGCTCTGGGGTGCGCTCGACCGCCGCCGCTGCCGCATCACAGGCGGCCCGGACGACTAGCGCCAGATCGCTGCTCTTCTCCGCGGCGGCCTCGGCTCCCCGGGCCGCTTCCCGCGCTACCGTGAGCATGGTCCCTTCGGTCGGCCTGACTACGGCTCGGTAGGCCACCTCTGCACCCTGGCGAAAGGCTCGGGCCAGGCCCTGGGCATTGACGGCCTGGCTGGAGCCGACGCCCTGACAGAATCCGCGAACGACCTGCGACAGGATGACGCCGGAGTTGCCGCGCGCGCCCATCAGGGCGCCGTGCGATGCGAGCCTGGCCGTTACGGAAAGATCTGGATCGTCGCGGTCGCGGATCTCGTCGACGGCCGACTGAAGAGTCAGGAGCATGTTCGTCCCCGTGTCCCCGTCTGGAACCGGGAAGACATTTAGGGCATCCACCTCGTCGCGGTTCAGCGTCAGCCAGGCGAGCGACCCGAGCAAGGCTTCCCTGAACAGGCGGCCATCGCACTCGGTGATCGGCATGGTCGACGCGTCGGTCAGGATTCTCGTTCAGCCTTCAATGCCGCTGATGTGGATTCCCTGGACATTGACGTTGACCTCGACCACCGGCAGCCCCAGCGTCCGCTCGATCGAATAGCGGACCGCATTAGATAGGTTGTGCGCGACCTCCGAGACCCGGGTCCCGTACTCGACGATGACGTAGAGCGAGACGGCGATCCCGTCTTCGCGGACCTCGACGTCGACGCCCCGATGCAACTTATCCCGGTGCAATCGCTCGGCCAGGCCGTCGCGCAGGCCTCTCGCCGCCATGGCCACGATCCCATAGCAGCCCGCCGCGGCGTGGCCGGCGATGGTGGCCACCACATGGCGCGACACTTCGATCCGCCCGAGATCTCTGTCCTGGATCAGCGTCCTGGGCGGCTTCCCGGTGCGCGGCGGGTTGGCCTTCGTCTTTGAGTCCATCTCAATCAGGGTGGCGGGATTTCCCACCTGTGCTACTATGTGACGCTGATTTCGCCTCCATCATACGCGATGCATCTGGAGGCGCCCAAGTCATCCAAAAACCCATGGCACAACGCTGCGCGATCTGCGGAAAAGGACCCCAATACGGCCATAACGTGAGTCACTCGAAGGTGCGCACGAAGCGCCGCTTCATGCCCAATCTCCACAAGGCTCGGGTGACCATTAACGGGCGCTCGCAGACCGCCCTGATCTGCACGCGTTGTCTGCGCACCCAGGCAAAGTCCGCTTAGTCACCAAAGGCATTCGGACTCACGTAGCCGGCGTGCCCCCGGGGTGAGACCCAGAGGAGAACGTTCGCCCCGGGCCGTAGCCAGGGCTGGGCCGCCTGGAGTTCCGCGTCAGACACGACGAGGTAGTAGCCGCCTCCGCTGCGGAGCCAGAGGCTGCGGCCCTGGAGGCGGTCGACCACACCGGTGACCTGCCGTGGGAGCGCCGTGTAGCTCTGGGCGCTGATCAGCGCGAGCCAGGTGGTCATAACGACGCCGGTGGTGGCGAGGCCGAGAAGAATGCGGCGGCCCCAGGGTGCCCCCTGCCAGATCAAGCCGTACACCAGCCAGGGCAGCGCGACCACCACCAGCGCCAGACTGGTCTGGGTCTCCTGCCAGATGTTGCGGGCATAGTCCCGCTGGCCGCTGTCCGTCAGGTCGGCGCCGGCGGCCATGAACGGTGGCACGTGCAGCGCCAGCAGCAGCAGAACGAGGCTGGCCGCCAGGGTCACGAACACCCGGCCGAGCCGAATCTCCGCCGGCAGGGATCGTCCGCCTCGCCGGAGTGAGCGAAGTGCCGAAACGGTCACAAACTCTGTAACTAGACCAGCCGCCGAATTACGTCACCAGCCGTCAGCGCAGCTGGTCGATGGCGGCCTTCTTACCCTGTGGATGGGTGTAGACGAAGTTGCCGGCTACCAGGACGGTGGCACCCGAGGTGGCGGACTGCTGGCCGGTCTCGGCCGTAACCCCACCGTCGATCTCGATGTCCAGGTTCGGGTTGACCCGGTCCCGCAATGCGCGCAGGGCTTTGATCCGGTCCAGGCTCCCATCGATGAACTTCTGGCCACCCCACCCCGGGTTCACGCACATCATCACAACCAGGTCCGCGTTCTTCAGTACCGGCTCGAGCAAGCCCAACGGGCTTCCCGGGTTCAGGCAGACGCCCGGCTTGAGCCCGGCCTTACGGATGTCCTCGAGTACCCGATGGATATGCCGGGTGGCCTCGACGTGTACTGACAGCGTATTGGCGCCGGCATCGCGAAAGGCCTCGATCGTGCGCTCCGGGTGCTCGATCATGAGGTGGACGTCGAACGGCAGCTTCGCGTAACGCCGGCAATGCTCCACCGTTCGAGGACCGATGGTGATGGGCGGTACGAAGTGACCGTCCATCACGTCGAAGTGCACCCAATCGGCGCCGGCTTGCTCGAGGGCAGCAACTTCCTCGCCCAGGCGGCTGAAGTCAGCCGATAGCAGGGACGGGGCGACCAGCACTAGCCGACGGTCGGAACGGTGATGGTCACCGGCGCATCGAAGTCGTGGTAGTTGATCACGATCTGCGCGGCGGCGTGGATGACCGACCCGGACGGGAGTGGATTCCCCGAAGCCAGGGGTCCACCCATCGTGCTCATGAACTGGTTGAGGTCGATCGTGTAGTCGGCGGCCGTGAGTATGCGTCGCACGAGATGATCGTCCTTTCCGAACCACACCTCGATTGCCATCGTGCCGCTGTCAAGGACTTGTTTGAGGGCCGCCAGGGTCTGCGGGTTCTTGACCGTCGACCCGTCCAGGCTGGCCAGCAGTTTGTCTTTATCGGGCGTCAGTTGGTAATGGTGGACGGCGGTGCCGTTCAGGCTGGTGTCGCCGAGATCTTTGATGGCTTTGATGTTCTTGAGCAGCTGGTTGTAGGAAAGTGGATCGATCTGCCCCAGCTGGTCTGTGAAGCTCGACGATTGGCTCGACACCTGCCATTTGTTGGTCATTGGATTCTTCACATATGCTTTGCCGTTTGCCACGACGACCTCGCTGGCGATCGAGAAGCCGGACATCTTCGCGTTGATGGTGGCGTGATAGCGATCGGGGAACTGGGCTTCGCCGCTGCCGCTCAGATCGAGTGCAAATGATCCGCCGGCCGAGCCCTGGCCGAAGGCCTGTCCGAGTTGACTCGGCATCGTCATGGTCACGTGACCGGAGAAGTCGAACTTTGCCGACTTGAGCTGGCTGGCGCGCTGCGCTGCGTTCGACAGGGCCTGTTGTGGCGTTTCGGCCTTCGCGAGCGGAGAGGCACAGGCGGCGAGCGCCACCATCGTCAGCAGGCACGCCAGCAGTCGTTTCACTGGATTTCCTGAGTATATCGGCCGCGCGTTGCGGTTCCTTCGCGCCCCGGCGCGGAGCACGTTACGACGCGACCGGCGGGACGGTGACCGTCACCGGAGTGTTGAAATCGTGGTAATCGATGGTGGCATGCACGACGGCATGCACCGTCGTTCCAGCCGGAATGCTGAGGCCCGGCGGCATCTGCTGGCCGGACGCCTCCAGCACCTGGTTGAGGTCGATGCCCGCGTCGGTGTTGTCCTTGATGCGGTGCAGCAGGTGGTCGTCCTTCCCAATCCAGACCTCGAGCTGGACGCTGCCCTTTTCGAGCATTGATCGCACCAGGTCCCTGGCCTGCTGGGTGCTGGCCTGTTCAGCCAGCTTGTTCTTGTCCGGGATGATCTGGTAGTGATGCACGGCGGCGTTGTTCAGCGTCGTGTCGCCCAGGTCCTTGATCGACTGCGCGGTCTTCAAGATGGCTGCGCCCGAAAGCGGATCGGTCTGGCTGGTGAACTGGCCCAGAGCCCCGTTTGCCGTCTCACTAAAGGTTCCGCTCTGCGGATCCTTCACGTAGATCTTGCTGCCGCTGATGACCATATCGGTGCTGATCGTCACCGATCCGGTCTTGACCTGCATCGACATCGAAGCCTGATCCGGAAACTTTGCCTCTCCCTTGCCACTCATGTCGAGGCTCAGGTTAGAGAGCGCCGAACCCTGTGGACCGAGGCTCTGGGTGAAGGAGGCTGGGAACTGCTCCAGGATGTTCGCCGTCATATCGAACTTCGCGGACTGAAGCGCGCTCATCTTCTGGCTGGCGGTGTTGACCACCTGCTGCGGGGTCTCGGGCGTCTGGCCCAGCGCGCCGCACCCGCTGAGAACAACCGTCGCGACCAGCGCGGCGAGCGGGCGCTTCATGAATCAGTTCGAGTATAGGGAGCGTCGAGCCAGGCGGGTAACTCGGAAAGCCGAGAGATGACGTGGGTCGGCGAAATTCCGACAACCGGCTCAGCGCCCGGATGCTGGAGCCACACCGCGGCAATGCCGGCATTGAGCGCGCCGGCGATGTCGGTGTCGAGTCGATCACCGATCATGCAGGTCGACGCCAGCGGCACCCCTAGCCGGCGAGCCCCCTCGGCGAAGATCGCCGGATCCGGTTTGGCGCGGCCGAAGTCGCGGGAGGTGACCAGCGCGTCGATGAAACGACGGATCCCGGCTCGCTCCAGCGCCTGGGAGACCTCGGCATCGCCCGACCCGACGGTATTCGAGATCACCCCCAGGCGGTAGCGCGGCTTCAACGCCGCGAGCACTTCAGCCGCCCCGGCGATGGGGGCGATGTCCATCTCCCAGAGATGCTTGCCTGGTTCCTCGACCACCAACGTGTTTCCGGCGTCGAAGAAGAGGCCCAAAAACCCGGACGGCATTCAGACGGGGGTGGGCGCCGGGTGCAGTTGGCGGGCACGAAGCTGGCCGCAGGCGGCATCGATGTCGAGTCCGCGGGTGGCGCGGATGGTGGTCGAGATGCCGGCAGCCAGTAAGACCGACTGGAACGCTTGAGCCCGCGACTTCGACGGCGGAGCCAGCGGGCTGCCGTCGATCGGGTTCATCGGGATCAGGTTGACGTGGCTCAACCGATGATTGACCAGTCTGGCCAGCCGGGCGGCTTGCTCGCGACTATCGTTCACCCCCTCGAGCAACACGTACTCATAGCTGGTCCGCCGGCCGGTGCGGTCCGAGTGGGCGCGGGCGGCCGCGATCACGGCGGCGATCGGATATTTCCGGTTCACAGGAATCAGGCGGCTGCGCAGTTCGTCATCCGGCGCGTGCAGTGAGATGGCGAGATTGACCGGCAAACCTTCGACGCTGAGGCGCTCGATGAACGGCACCAGTCCGATCGTCGAGATGGTGACGCGTCGCGGACTGAAGTTGAGCGTATCGGCCGCGGCCCAGCGACGCACCGCGCCCACCACCGCCTGGTAGTTATTCATCGGCTCGCCCATTCCCATGAACACGACGTTGGTGAGCGACCGTTGCTCCTGCTGAAGATCCCGGCTCGCCTGCAGGAACTGGTCGACGATCTCCGCTTCGGTCAGGTTCCGGTCGAAGCCCGATCGTCCCGTGGCGCAGAAGGTGCAGCCGATCGGGCAGCCGACCTGCGAGCTGACGCAGATCGTGGTCCGAGCCCGGGACCGCTGAGTGCCTTCGTAATGCATCACGACCGTCTCGACGGTCCGACCATCGCGAAGCACGAACAGGTACTTCACCGTTTGACCCCCGTCGGCGGAGCGCTTGACCTTCGAGGTGACGGTGCTGTGGGCAAACGACGACCCGAGCAGGCGACGTGCCGAAGCTGGGAGGGTGCGCATCGCATCGTAGGACGGGGCGAGACGCTGCCAGAACCACTGTTGAGCCTGCTGAGCCCGATAGCCTGACTCAGCACCCCTGGTGAGAACGGTGGCGACATCCTCGAGGGAGGCCGTCGCGAAAGCCGGCAGGTCGGGAATTGCGGTAGGAAGGTCCAGGTTGGCCCGAATTCTACCGGCACTCGCGCGGCGAATCCGAGACCAATCGTCGGCGTCTCTCCGCCCAGCCGTGGCTTCTTCGTCACTCAGCGTGAAAGGTTCTCGGACAAGGGGTCGTTTCACCTGCATCGGGGCGAAGGAAACATGCTGGAAGAGCCGCAGCGACTTACCATGTCCGACGTCTTTACCCTTTTCGGCCGTCACGCTGAGGACACCCGCTGGGTAGCCTCGGCAGATTCGCAAGAATACCTGGCCGTCGTGCTTTATCTCGTTCAGCGGAACAACGGTCGTTAGTTCCGCCGAGCGCCAGGCAACTGTGATAGTATGCCTGTTATATTACCTGCCTAGATTGCTGTAGCTAAAACGATGTCAGAGAAACTCACCCTCAGCGAGCTGTTTGCCCTCTTCGGGCGCACTACCGATGACACCCGATGGGTCGGTTCAGCCGATTCCGAGGAATACCTGGCTGTCGTGACCTACCTGGTCCAGCGCTCGAACGCTCGCTAAGTCACGAAGCCGCCACGATCCCGCCACGACCCGTCTGAAAGTGGCGAGGTTCCCCGTTATACGCCTCATACTCGGGGTACGGCGTAGACTCGCCGAGCACTTGAACAATGGTGACACTGATCGCGGCGCGAATTCGAATGATGATCGGCTGGCGGGATAGCGAGAAGGGCCAGGCTCTCATCGAGTATTCCCTCATCATGTGCCTGGTCGTCATCGTGGTCTTGATCACGCTGATCGTCCTCGGCAATCAGGTCAAGAACACCTACTGCAACATCGAAGGCGCCGTGATCAGCGCCTAACCCTTTTCTCCAACCTGGACCGCCGGGTTCCCCATGACGACGCTGCCGGCCGCCACATCGCCGGTGACGAGTGCGCCCCAGCGGACCACCGCCCCCTCGCCGATCGTGACTCCCTTGAGGATGGTCGCCTTTCCCTGGATCCAGGTATTTCTGCGGATCTGGATCGGACGGCGATCCACCGGTTCTCCCGGCCGGCGGCGCTCCCGCGCTACGGCATGGAAGTCGGTATCGACGATCAGGCAGGGACCGAGGATGGCGTCCGCTTCGACAGTGATCGTGCTGGCCGACATCAAGCCGGCGCCGTCGATCTCGACCCGATCGCCGATGTCGATCCGCGACTCCGTTCCGTAGGTCAGCAGCGCCGTCTTGCCGGAGCGATTGCTGATCCGCACGTCGCTCCCGAAGCTGACCCGTCCGCGGCCCCGGATCCGCAACCGCCACGGGGCGGAAAATCCCGGGCCGAAGCTCACCCGTGGATAGCGGAGGCGGAGGTACAGCGTGCTGAGGCTCACCGTGGAAGGGGCTCTGCCCGGGAAGGGATTTGAACCCTTACAAGCTTGCGCTCACAGCCCCCTCAAAGCTGCGTGTCTACCAATTCCACCACCCGGGCGAGGGCGACAGAGATTGTACCGTCTGGCCGGCGGCCATGGGCCGAGCGACCGATTCATCGGCGTGGTGATCGCCATAGGCTTGCATCAAAGGGCGCGAGAGGCACCGCTCGCGCCCTTCGCCTCCCCGATTGACGAGCCTGTAACAGGGGTCGTAAGCCTGGATCTCTAAGGTGATGCACGTTGGCGCGCCGCGCACTGGCCGCACGTGACCCTGACGCGACAAGAGTCATCACATCGTAAAGAGGAATCGTAAGGAAATGCAGGACGACAGCCATATATCTTCACCGGCTGTCCAATCGGACCTGAGCCAGCACCTGCAGGTCCAAATCCATGGAGGCCGATCGGCAGCGCGACGTGCGATGGCCGCCGGAAGAGAGGGGTTCAACATCGTCAACCGGTATCGGATCCTCATCGTCGACGACGACGCGATGGCCCGCGAGATCCTCAAGCGGATTCTCGAGCACGCCGGCTATGAAGTCATGACCGCGGGAAGCGGACCGGAAGCGCTACGCAAGCTGCATGAGGGCATTCCCCACCTTGTCGTCGTTGACCTGATGATGCCTGAGATGGACGGCTTTGAGCTCTGTCGGCGCATCAAGAGCCACCTCGACGTTCCCATTGTGATCCTCAGCGCGGTCGCCGCGGTCGAGAGCAAGGTCGAGGGGCTGCAGATGTACGCCGAGGATTACATCGTCAAGCCCTTCGAGAAGGAAGAACTGGTCGCCCGCGTGCAGCGGGTGCTCCGCCGCTACGGCGAATCGGCTGGCGTCGAACAGCCCGAGGTCGTCATCGACCAGGATTTGCAGATCAATTTCGTGCAGCACTGGGCCCGCGTGAAGGGCCATCAGGTCACCCTGACGCCGACGGAGTCCAAGCTGCTCTTTCTCCTGGTCCGCAATGCCGGCAGGGTCGTCACCAACGAGACCCTGCTGGCCAAGGCCTGGGCCGGCGACGAGGAAGCCTATGAGGAGGGGCTGCGGGTCCACATCTCTCGGCTCCGCAGCAAGATCGAACCCAATCCCGGCAAGCCGGTCTACATCCAGACCAAGCGCGGCGTCGGCTACCGGTTCACCGCCAAGGTCACCTACCCCGCCGGCCAGGAGCCGATGGCGCTCGCCGGATGAGCATGCGGACGCTCGGGCTCGGCCTTCTCGTCTTCGTCCTTTCCTTCCCGCTCTGGCTCCACTGATTCGGCCGGCCACAAGGAGCGGGCGAGCGCAGGACTAGCCAACCCTGACGTTAAGCGCGCCGGGTTGGTGCATCATCATCTCGGGATGCCCGCGATCGGTGCAGCTGATGTGGCGGCGGCCTGCGACCTCGTTTGCCAATCGTTGGAACCGTGGAGCGGACGCGACTGGGACGGCCGGTTTGGCGGCGCTGGCCTGCGACGAGCTCTTCATCCATGCCTGGGACATCGGACGGCACTCGCTGACCGGCCTCGCCTTGAGCCCGATTGGCCTCGATGGATCGCGCCCCTGGAAGATTGGGACGGCGTCGATCCCACGGCCAAACCAGCACCGCGTTCTCGATAGACTCACTCGCGACGTGCCTCATGCGCTTGGCCTGGGAGTCACCGTCTTTACCGTCATCTTTCTGCTCGAGCTCCCCGACAAGAC
>DASTJZ010000074.1:0-5031 GCA_035716185.1 Candidatus Dormiibacterota bacterium | reverse complement strand
CGGGCCCGGATGGCCTGGTCGACCTGAATGATCTGAAGAGCAAGCTCTCGCGGAACGTGGCGGCGGTGATGCTGACAAATCCCAACACCCTGGGCCTGTTTGAGAAGGACATCCTGGAGATCACCCGGCTGGCGCACGAGCTGGGTGTGCAGATGTACTACGACGGCGCCAACCTCAACGCCCTGGTGGGCATTGCTCGACCGGGCGACATGGGCTTCGACGTGGTCCACCTCAATCTGCACAAGACGTTTTCGACACCCCACGGCGGCGGCGGCCCGGGCGCGGGGCCGGTCGGGGTCAAGTCGCACCTGGTGCCGTTCCTGCCGGTGCCGACCGTCGAGCGCAGCGACGAAGGCTTCCGGCTCGACTATGACCGCCCGCAGTCGATCGGCAAGGTACGGACCTTCTATGGGAATTTCGGCATGCTGCTTCGCGCTTACGCCTATATCCGAACCTACGGCAACACCATCAACGAGGTGGCGGAAAACGCCGTGCTCAACTCGAGCTATCTTCGCCACCACCTGCGAAAGTGGTTCGACGACGCCTTCAGCGGGCCGTCGATGCACGAGTTCGTCCTGACGGCGAGGAAGGCCAAGGCGCAAGGGGTGTCGGCCAAGGACATCGCCAAGCGGTTGATCGACCTGGGTTTCCATCCACCGACGGTCTACTTCCCGCTGATCGTTCCCGAGGCGCTGATGATCGAGCCGACCGAGACGGAATCGAGGGCCAGCCTCGACGCATTCATCGTGGCGATGGGACAGATCGTCGACGAAATCGCGAGGGATCCCGAGGTGGTCAAAACCGCCCCGCATAATGCCCCGGTTGGCCGGCTTGACGAGGTTCGCGCCGCCCGCCAGCTGGACCTGCGCTGGCGGCCAAAAGCGGCAGAATCGGCCCCGGTGCCGGCGTCCTGATCGGGGGCCTAAATTGGTGACTTTTTTGGCCCTCCGTTAACCGATTTTTCGCGCCAAATTGGATATAATTTGAACTCGCGATTTGCTGAATCCCAAAGAAAAAACGACGCCTGCCTATGACGCCAAAGCCATCCAGGTTTTGGAGGGTTTGGAGCCAGTCAGGCGACGGCCCGGTATGTATATCGGGTCGACCGACAACCGCGGCCTCCACCACCTCATCTACGAGCTCGTCGATAACTCGGTCGATGAAGCGCTGGCTGGGTTCGCTAACCGCATCGAGGTAACCCTCCACGCCGACGGGTCGGCCTCGATTGCCGACAACGGCCGCGGCATCCCGGTCGACATCATGAAAGACCAGGGCAAACCTGCCCTCGAGGTCGTCATGACAAAGCTTCACGCCGGCGGAAAGTTCGGTGGCGGCGGCTACAAGGTCTCCGGCGGCCTGCACGGCGTGGGGCTGTCCGTCGTCAATGCCCTGTCCGAGCGGCTGCACGTGACGGTAATGCGGCATGGCAAGCAGCACGACCAGAACTACCGTCGGGGCACGCCCGTCGCGCCAATGAAAGTCACCGGCAAGGCCGACACCACCGGCACCTACATCCGGTTCTGGCCCGATCCCGAAGTTTTTGAAGAGCTGGGTTTCCACTGGGACATCGTGTCGCACCGGCTGCGCGAGCTGGCCTTCCTCAACAAAGGGCTGACCATCGTGCTACGCGACGAGCGCATCGACCTCGAGTACACCTTCTACTTCGAGGGTGGGATCAGCGCCTTCGTGAAATATCTGAACCGCGACAAGGGTTGGGTCAACCTGCGGCCGCTCCACGTCGAGCGCGAGATCGACGGCAACACCGTCGAGATTTCTCTGCAGTACAACCAGGGCTTCACCGAGAACGTCCTCGCATTCGCCAACGACATCAATACCGTCGAAGGTGGCAGCCATGTGACCGGCTTCCGCTCGGCGCTGACCTCTGTGCTCAACAAGTACGCGCGCAAGGCCAACCTGATGCGCGAGCAGGACCCGAACCTCACGGGTGATGACGTTCGCGAGGGACTCACCGCGGTTATCAGCGTCAAGGTGCGCGAGCCACAGTTCGAAGGCCAGACCAAAACTAAGCTCGGCAACTCCGAAGTCACCGGCCAGGTGCAGACGGTCTTTACCGACTCGTTCACGCAGTACCTGGAGGAGAACCCGCCGGACGCACGGCGCATCATCGAAAAATGCCTGGTAGCCGCCCGTGCTCGCGATGCGGCCAAGCGCGCCCGGGAATTGGTGCAGCGCAAGTCGCTGCTCGAGTCGTCGACGCTGCCCGGTAAGCTCGCTGACTGTTCCGAACGCGACCCGAGCCTTGCCGAGATCTATTTGGTCGAGGGTGATTCGGCGGGCGGGTCCGCCAAGATGGCCCGCGACCGTCGTTTCCAAGCAATCCTGCCCTTGCGGGGGAAGATCCTCAATGTCGAAAAAGCCCGCGAGGACAAGATCCTCACCTCGGAGCAGATTCGCAATCTGATCACCGCTCTTGGCACGGGCGTGGGTGAGAAGTTCGACATCAACAAGCTCAGGTACCACAGAGTCATCATCATGAGCGTTGACGGGCAAGAGCCGACGGTTGTGCAAGGGCCGGACGGGCTCGCGCTGGTAAAGATGGGTCCCTTTATCGACGATTGCCTTGCCGGCGCCAGGGACTATCGAAACTACAAGGTCATGTCCTTCGATAAGTCAAGTGGTGAGGTCCGGTTCCGTCCGTTGAAGAACCTGATCCGGCATCCCATTGATGAGCCGCTCTATCGCATTACCACGCAATACGGTCGGTCAATTACGGTTACGAGCTCTCACAGCGTCTACGTCCTCGAGGATGGCGAAATCCGTTTGCGTCGGGGCGCCGACATCAAGCCGGGGGACCGGCTGGTCGCCTCCAGGACGCTTCCGTCCATAGCAAGACGACCGCCGGTGATCGATCTTCTAAAGACCTTTGTCCGGGCCGGCGTGACGTCCAACCTTTACTTCAAAGGCGAAAGCGCTCGGGCGATCGCCGCAAGCCGGATGCTCGCGAAACTCGCGAGGCCAGAACTCTGGACCGAACCTCGGGTCGAGCTGCTAGCCGACGTAAGAAAGCAGTTAGCGGCGCACCGCGCCGTAGGCGGCCAAACGCTGCAGATGGTTGCCGATGCCATCGGCGTAAAGCAAGCGGCCACCATCTGTGAATGGGAAACCGGTCGCTCGCGGCCGATTCTGCCGCATTTCGAGTCGTACCTTGGAGCGATTAGATGGGACCGACCGATTGCCCACCAGCTCCTTCCGTCAAAGATCGAAGAGCAGTTCGATCGCGACGATCCGAGCAAGAACGCGAAATGGAAAGTGATCAGCGATTACCAGCCGATGGACGGCTTGACCGAGGAAGATCTTCTCGGAATCGGTCATGACATCCAGATCGTGCCGCGCGCTCATGAGAACAAGGTCTTCGACCGGTACCTCGGTATTACGCCGGAACTGATGTGGTTCCTCGGCTGGTACACGGCAGAGGGAAGCCTGAGTAAGCATCAGGTCAGCCTCAGTCTAGGGCTTAAGGACGAGCCATTCCTCGACGAGCTTCATCAGGTCGTCTGGGATGTCTTCGGCGAGAAGTCCCGCTCGTATTACGACCCCGGGAGCGAGAGCATCAAGTTTTATTTCCACAGTGTCATGGCGACGCGACTACTCACGGCTTGGGGGCTGGCTGCCTTAGCTCATGAGAAGCGCCTCCCAGATATCGTCCTGAATTTGCCTGAGGATTTACAGATGGCATTTCTCGAGGGGTATTTCCTCGGAGACGGGACCCTCAGCCGATCAAATTGGTCGGTCGTTACAAACTCGCCGGCGCTCAAAGACGGTCTTCTTTACGTGTTCGGGCAGCTTGGGATTCTGGCGACACTAGGCCACGGTCGTCCTTCCACCAATCCCACCCTCCCGATTCAAACGAGACAGCCCTACTTCACGCTCACCGTCGGAGGTAAGGATCAGCTACGACGCACGCTGCGAATCTGGCGCCGTCATCCATTAGCAGGCCCATTGCTCGCTCACGTTGATCGGCCTGGCAACAAACCTCTGGCCTGGGTGGAAGCCGGTCGCGACTTAGTCGGGCTCACCGTACGGCGAGTCGAAGTTGTCGAACCGGACGGCCGAAACGTCTACGACTTTTCGGTCGAGGGTGATGAGAACTTTATCTGCGGAGTCGGCGGCTTAGGCGCGCACAATACCGACGCTGATGTCGATGGATCGCACATCAGGACGCTGCTTCTGACATTTTTCTTCCGCTACATGCCGCAAATCATCAGCGAGAAATACCTCTATGTTGCGCAGCCACCGCTCTACAAGATCTCGCGCGGCAAGGATGTCAGCTACGCGTATACCGAGGAGCAGAAGAATCGCAAGCTGGCGCAGATGACCGGCAAGCCCGAGGTCCAGCGGTACAAGGGTCTCGGCGAGATGAATCCAGAGCAGCTCTGGGAAACGACGATGAATCCGGCGAACCGGATGCTGCTTCGCGTCGAAATCGAGGATGCGGTCGAAGCCGACAAGATCTTTGATGTCCTGATGGGCAACGAGGTGGATCCCCGCAAACGCTTTATCCAGACGCACGCGAGCACCGTGCGCAACCTTGACGTTTAGCTCCTCTCAACCTCGCGGGGCCCAATGAAGATCGCACTCGATGCCATGGGTGGGGATTTCGCTCCCGAGCAGGTCGTGGCGGGCGGCGTCGAGGCGCACCGCGAGCTAAAGGTCGACGTCATTTTCGTTGGCAAGAAGGACCAGCTCGAACCCGCCCTGGCGAAAGCGGGCGCCGGCAAGTGGGCAGTGATCGAGGACGCACCCGAGGTCATTGGTATGGACGAGCATCCGGCCAACGCCGTTCGAGCCAAGAAGAATTCATCAATTGTCCGGGCTTCCACCATGGTCGAAGACGGCCGTGCTAGCGGGTTCGTCAGCGCCGGTAACAGCGGCGCCGTGATGGCCGCGGCTCTGTTCGGCCTTCGTCGCATCCCCGGTGTTGAACGCCCGGCCATCGGCGCCCTGATTCCAACCGCCACCGGCCGCTGCCTGTTGCTCGACGCCGGCGCCAACACCGATGCCCGACCCGAA
>DASTJZ010000073.1:0-2370 GCA_035716185.1 Candidatus Dormiibacterota bacterium | reverse complement strand
AGGCGCTGAATCGAAAATAGGTTCAGGCGGCTTCGGGGATGGGTTGGAGGGTGACTTTGTGGCCGAGTTTCTCGAGTTGGTGGATGAGGCGGTTGCGGTAGCGCTCGGTGTGTTCGGCTTGGCGGCGGATGAAGTAGTCCTCGCCTAGATCGGCGTATGGGACCTCGCGGGAGAGGATGTGCCAGGCGGCGACGAGGATCGAGTGGGCGGTCGCGATGGTCGCTTTTTGGTGGCCGCGTCGGCCGCGCAGCCGTTGGTATTGCGCCGAGAGGTAGGTGCCTTTGCTGCGGCTGGAGGCCTTGGCCGCTTCGGTCAGGCCGGCGCGCAGCCATTTGGATCCTTTGCGGGTCTTGCCCGAGCGTTTCTTGCCGGCGGACTCGTTCTGGCCGGGGCAGATCCCCGCCCAGGACGCCAGGTGGCGGTGGGTGGGGAACACCGACATGTCAGCGCCGATCTCGGCAATCAGCAGCTCAGCGGTGCGCTTGTCAACCCCGGGGATCGTGTCCAGGAGCGCCACCTTGTTGGCGAAAGGGGCGATCACCTCGTCGATCCGCTCAGACAGACTCTCGATCGCCTCGTCCAGGTAATCGATGTGCGCCAGTTGATGGCCGATGATCAATGCGTGATGGGCGGTGAAGCGCCCCCGAAGCGCCTGCTCGAGCGCGGGGATCTTCTTGCGCAGCGCGCCCTTGGCCAGCGCGGCCAGAACCTCGGGGTCATGGGTACCGGAGATCAGCGCGTCGAGCATGAGTCGGCCCGAGACGCCGAGCACCTTGGACGCGACCGAGGAGAGCTTGATCCCGGCGTCCTGCAAGGTCTTCTCAAGCCGTTGCGTCTCGCGGGTGCGCTCCTCGATCTGCGCCTTGCGATACCGAGTCAGATCGCGCAGCTCACGAATCTCCCGAGGCGGCACAAAGCTCGCTCGGACCAGCCCGTGCTCGACAAGCTGGCAGATCCACTCGGCGTCCTTGACGTCGGTCTTGCGACCGGGCACGTTGCGCAAATGCTGGGCGTTCAGAAGCCAGCACTCCATGTGATCCTCGAGCAGGTAATACACCGGCCGCCAATAGATGCCCGTCGACTCCATCCCGACCAGCGTCACCCCCCAGCCGCGCAGCCAGTCCAACAGCACCAACAGCTGCCCCGTCGTGGTCCCGAACGTCTGGGTCTCCTGACGGCGTCCGCCGTCCTCGCCCGGAACCCGGACGCAGGCCACCACGGTCTCCTTGTGGATATCGAGCCCCGCGCAGCGTTCGAACAATCGTTCCATCGAGCTCCCTTCGGTCGATTCCCACCAAGTCGTCCGGGGGAGCCTCCTCACGTCGAGTCTGAATCTCGTGCTCGCAGCAACAGTTCGCAGCACCAGAAGCTCCCAGGCCACACTTATGCACGGGCTCGCTGCACCAAGCACCGCCGACCTCGACCGGACAAGCCCACTATTTTCACGCGTTCCCGGCGGCCAGCGCAGCGGCCATGGCCACTTATGTCACGGACAACCCGCCTGCGGGGGAGCTTTCGGGCGTTATGCACCTTCCAGGCCGCGACGGCGGCGGCTAGCCGCGCTCAGTGCCATCGTGGCCGATGCGCCCCGCGACCCACCGGACGCTGCGCCCGGCGTCGCGCGGACCGTCAGCAGGAGCCGTCGACGTCGCAGGTCTCGCCACCGGTGACGATCGCCGGCGCGGGCTCGCGACGTGTCCAGCCCTCGCGCAGCAATTGGAGCATCGCCTCGGGCGGATGCGCGCCGGACACGCCGAGCTGGCGGTCGACGACGAACGTGGGGACGGCGCTGATGCCGAACGCGTGGGCCATCTGCTCGTCCTCGCGGACCTCCGCGGCAAAGCGATCGCCGGCCAGCATCTCGCGCACTTCGGCCTCGGGCAGGCCGACCTCGCCGGCCAGGCGGACCAATGCCTCGTGGTCGCTCATCAGCGAGCCCTCGCTGAAGTAGGCGCGCAACAGGCGCTCCTTCATGGCGTCCTGCAGCCCGTGCTCGGCGGCCAGGTGCACCAGCCGATGGGCGTCGAACGTGGTGCCCGACCGGGCGATGTCGAAGCGGAACTCGAGTCCCTCGCCGGCCGCGGTGTCGGTCATCTGGCGCTCCATCTGGCGCGCCTGCTCGACCGACATCCCGTACTTCTCGGCCAGACGGGCGGCCCGCTCGCCCTCGCGCTCCGGCGGCGCGGAGGGATCGAGTTCGAAGCTCCGCCACGTCACGCGCACGTCGTCGCGGTGCTCGAACTCGGCCAGCGCGGCTTCGAAGCGGCGCTTGCCGATGTAGCACCAGGGGCAGGCGATGTCGCTGTAGATCTCGACCTTCATGAGGCACGGCTCCCATCCGTTGTCTGCGCGCTCAGAAATTGAAACACG
>DASTJZ010000072.1:0-3681 GCA_035716185.1 Candidatus Dormiibacterota bacterium | reverse complement strand
GCGGGCTGTCCTACTTCGGGATGGACTCGACCTATGCCTCGTCGGTCGCCATCCTGCGACGCATCCTGACGCAGGAGCAAGTCCTTACGAGCGACCTTGCGGCGCCGCGCTGGGCGGACGCCGAAGCGCGCCAGGGCGCGTGATCGGTTATCGGCACCGTAATGCGGCGTTGATAGCCTGCCTTCAGGTCGAACAAATCGCTCCCCTCCTCCCCACAAGAGGCCGCCCCATCGGCGGCCTTTTGCTTTTGTGCCAGGCGATCAGGCGGCGCGCTTGTGCTTTCGCCGATCCTTGCGCCGCAGGCTGAGCTCCTGGAGCGCCAGGTCGATGCGCCGGTCCGCCGGATCGAGGTGCTTGGCACTGGTCAGCGATCGCAGGGCGGCGGTCAGGTCGCCGCGCTCCATTTCGGCGAGACCCAGCTGAAGGGTCAGTCCGGGGTCGACCGGACAGTGTTTGGCCGCCTGTTCGATCAGGGGAAAGGCGTCCTCGCGATTGCCAGACTCCCAGAGCAGGGTGCCGAGCTCGATCAGCAGTTCGGGCTCGTCGGCCGCCTGCTCCAGTCCCCGCCGGTAGGCGAGCCGCGCCACCTCGGCGTGGCCCAGCTGCCGGTGGTCGCGTCCGATCAAGAACCAGGTCTGCCACGAGCTGGGCGCCAGCATCATGGTGCGGGCATAGGCGGTACGTGCCTGCTCGCGGTCTCCCTGCGCGTCACAGGTCAGCCCCAGTCGGAAGGCGACCTCGGCGTTATCGGGATCGATCCGGCTGCCCTCCGCCAGCACCTGTCGGGCGCGGGCGTAATCCCGCACCCGGTGGCACAGGGTGCCCAGCCGAAGGCAAGCCACCGGGTCATCCGGTGCGAGCTTGACCGCAGCCTCGTAACGCACCAGCGCTTCGCGGACATTGCCCTGAGCCTCGGCCAGGCGGCCGCTCTCCAGCAGGCGTTGCGCCTCGGCGTCCATTGCGCAGAAATAACGCGTCGGAACGGCGGCTCCTACGGCCGGCCGGTGTCCTCCAGGAAGAGCAGGAGATCGGGCTCGTTCATCTCCTGGGCCGGTAGCACCGGCGTGTATTTCAACCGGCTGGCCAGCTTCATCGCCAGTTCCACCTTGAAATCGACGGGGGTGAACCCCTTGTCGGTGAAGATGCCCAGCGCTCGATCGCGGATGACCAGGGCTGCTCCTTGCTTTCGCGCGAGGACCGTCATCATGGGCGACTGACCGCCGCCGCCGGGACCAGCTGGGCGACGAGCCGGGCGAGCTGCGTCGGCTTGAAGGGCTTCTGTACGACGGCGGCCGCCCCGGCCTGCCGTGCCCGCTCGGGCGTCCCGGTATCTCGGAATTCGGTCATCATCACGACCGGCCGGCCCGGCGCCAGGGTGACCAGGAGATCGAAGGCGTCGCCGTCCGGCAGGCTGGAATCGAGCAGAATCAGATCGGGACGCATCGTGTCAGCCGCCCGGAGCACGCCGGACGCGCCGGACTCCCAGCGCACCTCGTGAGCCTCCCGCTGGAGCTTGAAAACGATGATCGAAGCGATGTTGGGCTCGTCCTCGATGAGCAGGACTCGTGCCATGAGGGGTGGCCCTAATGTTAGAGCGTGGCGGCGCCATCATCCAACATTCCAGCGATCTTTCTAGCGCATGGCGCATCGGGGGACGCCAGCAGCATGCGGCCCTACGTCGACGCGCTCAAGGCCCGCCGGCTCAACGCCAGCGCGATTGATCTGCCGGTTGGCAAGGCGGAACGCGCGGTCCCCGTCTTCGCGAAGCAGGTGCCGGCCGGGTCGATCGCCGGCGGCCATTCGTATGGCGGCCGGGTAGCCAGCATGACCGCGGTCGATGTCCCCTATGCGGCCCTGGTCCTCCTGAGCTATCCGCTGCACCGTCCGGGACATCCCGAGGACCTGCGCACCGAACACTGGCCGCAGATCAAATGTCCCGTGCTATTGCTGTCGGGAGAAAACGATCCATTTGCCCGCGTGGAGCTGCTGCGCGCCAGCGTGCGGTTGCTGCCACACGCCGAGCTCGTCACCTTTCCAGGCGTGGGCCACGGGCTGCTCTCCGTGGTCGACGAGGCGATGGATCGGGTCGCGACCTTCGTCCGCAAGCTGCGAACCTAGACTGGTCGCGTGTGCACTCCGCCGGACGATCCCGGTCCTCGCGCGGCGCCAGCCAGCCGCGAAGAGGAACGCCGGCTGCGTGCCGGTGACGGCGCCTCCTTGCGCGAGTTTGTCGCCCTGCCGCCCACCGGATTCCGCCGTGGCGCCGTCCTGATCATCTTCGACATCTGGGGTTACACCGACTTCTATAAGGATCTGGCTCGCCGGATCACCGAGCGGGGCCATGCCGCCGTGCTGGTGGATTTCTTTGGCCGCCAGGGCGACCTGCCCGCGGTAATGCAGGCGCCCGAGCGGACCGGTCGCAAGCCCGATCACCTGGCCCGCGCCATGAAGCGAGCTCAGCAGTTGCGCGACGAGCGGTTTCTCGCCGACCTGCAGGCCGCCGTGGATGACCTGCACGCGCGGGGGGCGGCGCAGGTGGCCGTGTGGGGCTTCTGTTGGGGCGGCCGTTATGCCTATGTCAGCGCGGCGGGCATTACCGGGCTCGCCGGTGTCGTCGCCTATTACGGGCCGCTGCAGCCTGAGCGCGGCCGCTTATCGCCGCTGGCGCTGGCGCCCGAGATCCGGATTCCGGTGCTGGGTGTCTTCGGCGGAGCCGATCCGGGAATCCCGGCCGATCAGATCGCCGCGTTCGAGCACGCGGTGCCGGGCGACAAGGAATTCGTCACCTATCCCGGGGCGCCGCACGGTTTTCTCCGCTATGACCCGAGCGAGCATCAGGCGGCGGTTGACGATGCGCTGGCTCGCACCTTCCGCTTCCTGGGGCGAGTGCTAACGCCGTCCTAGCCGGCTAGTTGCTGAAGCCTTCGGGGAGCAGGACGATGCCGGTCTTCATCGGGACATAGACCTGCCAGTTGTAATAGGCATAGAACGTCCGCGAATTGTCGAACATCTGCTGCGCATAGAGCTGCACCGCTCGGACGTACAGCATGCTCGGGTTGTAGGCGTAGATCGCATGCGTCATGTTCTGGGGCGCGCCGTGGACCTGTAGATAACGACCGGCGGCCAAAATCGCGTCGTGCGGATTGTTGACGTCACCCCGCCCATAGCTCGCCCAGGTGGCGGGCATGAATTGCATCGGGCCCTGGGCGCCGGCGGAGCTCAACCCCTGGATGCGGCCCATGTTCGTCTCGATCAGGTTGATGGCGGCGAGGTATTGCCAGGCGACTCCGGAGGCCTGCTGCGCCTCGCGATAGTAAGCCAGCAGGGTATCGGGTGGCGGTGGCGCGATGATCTTCCAGTGGGGGAGCTTCGTGTTTTCGCCGTTCAGGGTGCCGATCTGCTGCGCCGCCGTCAGGTTCGCGTCGATCGCCGAGCGCAATGCCGGGGGCATGGCATCGAGCACCACCTGGACCCATTCCGGATGGTCGGCGAGCAGGTGGTAGGCCTTTTGCTCTCGAATCGCCAGCGAGGCATATTCGCTACTGGGGGTGTCGGGCAGGCGGATCGCTTGTTCGACGCCGCCGAGCTCGTCGGCGACGTAGGTGGCATCGATCACCACGGGTTTGACGACGGCGGCGCTGGCCGCGACGGTGGCGGCAACGGTGGCGATCGGACTGGCAC
>DASTJZ010000071.1:0-53782 GCA_035716185.1 Candidatus Dormiibacterota bacterium | reverse complement strand
GAGGGCGACCACCGGCTGGCGGACATCGCGGTCCTCTACCGCACCAATGCCCAGTCGCGAGCACTGGAAGAAGTCCTGCTCCGCCGTGGCGTTCCGTACCGGCTGATCGGCGGCCTGCGGTTCTACGAGCGCCGCGAGGTCAAGGACGTGCTGGCCTATCTGCGCCTGATCGCCAATCCCCAGGACACGCTGAGCTTCTCCCGGGTCATCAACGTTCCCCGGCGGAAGCTCGGCGAGAAATCGCTGGCACAGCTCGGCTACTGGGCCGACGCACACGGGATGCCGGCCTGGGATGCGCTCACCCGGCTCGATGAGATGAGCGAGTTGACCGCATCGGCACGCAGCGCCCTGGCGGAGTTCCGCGACGTTATCAACGAGGTGCGGGCGGCGTCGCAGGAGCGGCGGCTGGTGGAAGTCGTCGACCTGCTGGTCCTGCGGGTCGGCTACGAGCGTTACGTCAAAGAGGCCGGATCGGATGGCGATGAGCGCTGGGCCAACGTCCTCGAGCTTCGCGGCCTCGCTTCGGAGTACGACGGGCTGGCACCCGGGGAGGGTCTGCAGGCCTTCCTCGAGGAAGTCGCCCTGATGAGTGACGTTGACACGATGGACGATCGAGCGCAGGGCCTGACCCTGATCACGCTGCATATGGTGAAGGGGCTCGAGTTCCCCGTCGTGTTCATGCTGGGGATGGAGGAGGGGCTCTTTCCGCATAGCCGCAGCCTGGACTCACCGGACGAGCTCGAGGAGGAGCGCCGGTTGGCCTATGTCGGGATGACGCGAGCCAAAGACCGGCTCTATCTGTTCCATGCGTTTCGCCGCCACCTGTGGGGCAACGCGAACCTCAATGTCCCGTCGCGCTTCTTGAAAGACATCCCGCCGCAGCTCGTCGATGGCCCGGCCGGGATTCCCTCGGGCATCGGCGAACCGGGTATGGCACCCGCTCGCGTGATCGAGGCGATGCGTCCAGCCGCGCCGGTCGAGCTGTCGCAGCGCTACCACCCGGGGGACAACGTCGAGCATCGAGCCTGGGGCCGCGGGCGCGTGCTGAAGAGCACGATGACCCGCACCGACGAAGAGCTGATCGTCAAGTTCGACAAGGTCGGCGTGAAAATTCTCGCCGTCAGCCTGGCGCCGATCGTCAAGTTGTGACGAAGGCCCCCACCCTACCCTCCCCCGCAAGCGGGGGAGGGGTAAAAGAGGCAGCGGCCAGAATCCTCGAGCTGCGCAAGCGGATCGACGAGGCCAACCGCCAGTACTACGTCCTCGACCAACCGGAGATCACCGACGCCGAGTACGACGACATGTTTCGCGAACTGGTCGAGCTCGAGACCCGTTATCCGGAGCTGGTCACGCCGGACTCACCCACCCAGCGGGTCGGCGGTCAGCCCTCGGATGCCTTCGCGAAGGTCACCCACCGGACGCCGATGCTCAGCCTGGCCAACGCCTTCGAGCGCGAGGAAGTCCGCGAGTTCGATCGCCGCGTGCACCGTGCGCTCGGCGACATGAAGGTCGAGTACGTGACCGAGCTGAAGATCGATGGCCTGGCGATGAGTCTGCTGTATGAGAACGGTGCTTACAAAATCGGCGCCACTCGCGGAGACGGGTATGTCGGCGAGGACGTGACTCCCAACGTCAAGACGATCCCGAGCGTCCCGCTGTCGGTGACGATCCCGCCCGAGTTTCCGCGGACGTTCGAGGTGCGGGGCGAGGTCTACATGCCGAAGCGCAGCTTTCAGCGCCTGAACGCCGAGCTCGCCAAAGAGGGCAAGCCGCTCTTCGCCAATCCGCGCAACGCCGCCGCCGGAGCCGTTCGGCAGCTGGACCCGCGCGTGACCGCTCGCCGCCGGCTCGATACCTTTATCTATGCGCTCGATCCGGCCGGCGGGGCGAAGAGCCAGGAGCAGATCCTGGAGCGCCTGGCCCAGATGGGATTTCACGTCAACGACAACCGCCGGACCCACCCCAGCATCGACGCCGTGATCGGCTTTCTCGATGAATGGCAGGAGAAACGCCACGAGCTCGATTACGAGATCGACGGGATTGTGATCAAGGTCAACGACCTGGGCCAGCAGGCCGAGCTCGGGTTTGTCTCGCGCAGCCCGCGCTGGGCGCTGGCCTTCAAGTTTCCGCCGGAGCAGGCCGAGACCGTGATCGAGGACATCAAGGTCTACGTCGGGCGGACCGGGGCGGTCACACCGGTCGCCTGGCTGACCCCGGTGCAGGTCGGCGGCGTGACCGTGGGCCGCGCCACCCTGCACAACGAGGACGAGGTCGCGCGCAAGGACGTCCGTCCGAATGACCACATCATCATCCAGCGGGCCGGAGACGTCATTCCTGAAGTCGTCCGGGTCCTCACCGACAAGCGCTCAGGTTCGAGCCGTCCCTGGCACATGCCTACGACGTGCCCCGAGTGCGGTACCCAGCTCGTGCGTGAGCCCGGCGAAGCGGTCACGCGCTGCATCAATCCTGCCTGCCCGGCCCAGGTGCTGGAGCACCTGCGCCATTTCGTGGCCGCGTTTGACATCGAAGGCTTCGGCTACGCCACGCTGAACCAGCTGATCGAAAAGAGGATGGTGCGAGACCCCGCGGATCTGTTCCATCTGACGAAGGCCCAACTCCTGACGCTCGAAGGGTTCGCCGACAGGTCCGCCCAGAACCTGCTCGATCGCCTTCAAGCCGGCGAGCGGACGACGCTGATGCGGTTTCTGGTCGCCCTGGGCATTCCGCACGTTGGCTGGACGGTTGCCACGATCCTTGCCGACCATTTCGAATCGCTGGCTCGGCTGCAGGGGGCGAGCGTCGATGACTTGCGCGGCGTGGGTGGCGTGGGTCCGATCGTCGCCGAAGACGTGCACGAGTATTTCGCGCGGCCCGAATCGCGCTCCCTGATCGAGCGACTGCTCGCCGCCGGCGTGACGATTGCCGCGCCCGAGCGCCAGGAGGGTCCACTGACCGCGAAGACCTTCGTGCTGACCGGCAGCCTGACGTCGATGACGCGCGGGGAAGCCGAGCAGCGGATCAAGTCGCTGGGCGGCGCGATCGGCGCCGGCGTGACGAAGAAGACGGATTACCTCGTGGTCGGGGCGGACCCGGGCTCGAAGCTCGCGAAAGCGCAGAAACTGAAGGTGTCAATCCTTGATGAGACGGCTTTCCTGGAGCTGATCAGGGGACAAGCCCCCACCCGCGAGCGGCGATAACGCTGGGTTACCGCTATCAGAGTTTGTAACAAGTTGTGACAGCTCCTTAACTTCTCTTTCGGGCTGCGCCACGCATATTGCGGTTGTGTTCATCTCCTCGTTGCCGGCGATGGCCGAAGGCCGCCTGACGGCGGGTCTCAAGCGGCTCGGCCGCCGCGGACTGGCGGCGGTGGCGACGCTGACCGTCCTGGTCCTGATAAGCGGACTGGGCGCGATCCTGCCGAGCGGGAACCTCCCGCTCAGCTGGTACGTGCCGGCTGTCGACAGCGCGATGGTCGTGACATTGCTGCTGGTTCTCGTGCTGGCCTCGATTGATGTCGCGCTGCGCCGCCACAGCCGTCTGCTGACGGTGGCCGTCGCCAGCCTGGCGCTTGCCCTGGTTCGGGCGAGCCACATGCTGACCTTTCCCGGTGTCGTCCCGAGCGGCCTGCCACTGGTCTCGGCGCAGACGGCGGTCTACTTGCATCACCTCGGGCACATCGCAACGCCTGGTTTCCTGCTCTGGATCCTGCTACAGCCGACGGGGTCGCTGGCCCATCCGCGTCGCAC
Source organism: Candidatus Dormiibacterota bacterium (assembly GCA_035716185.1). Taxonomy (GTDB): domain Bacteria; phylum Chloroflexota; class Dormibacteria; order CF-121; family CF-121; genus CF-13. The sequence goes on along the minus strand of DASTJZ010000071.1, from coordinate 50,036 downwards.
GCTCCTTCGCGTCCTGAGCCTGACCGCCGGCGTCACGGTGCTGGTGATCACGGCGATTGCGGTGCTTTCAGGCTTCCTGCCGGAGCTGATTCGCGGCGCTCGGTTCACCGACCTGAATACGGTGCTGCAAGCAGGACCCTTCGTCCTCGTCGGGCTGGCCGCGGTCGTCTACCGCAGGGGGCGCTATCCCGAGCGCCGCATCGAGACGGCCGTGATCACCGCCCTGGTGCTGGTCACCCTCGAGGCACTGGCGTTCATGTCGATGCGGGCCCGCTACGACGGCTACTGGTATCTCGGTCACGCGTTCATGGTCCTGCCCTGTGCGGCCCTGCTGGCCGGCGCGGTCGGCCTCTTCGTCGAAGCGCGCCGGGAAGCCGAAGTCCAGTTGCGCGTCATGGAGCGATTCAAGGAGTCACAGCAGCGCTTGCAGGTCATCATCGACACGTCGCCCAGCGCCGTCATCACGGCCGATGAGCGCGGGCTGATCACCGGCTGGAACCGCAAAGCCGAGGCGATTTTCGGCTGGTCGCACGATGAGGCTGTCGGACGGACACTGACGGGGACGATCATCCCTCGCCGGCACTGGGACCAGCACTTGCACGGACTCCAACGCTACGTGGCCACGGGGGAAGCGAGGCTTGTTGGCAAGACCGTGGAGCTGATGGCGGTTCACCGGGACGGCCACGAGTTCCCGGTGGAGCTCGCCGTTTCGGCGACCGAGCGATCGGGGTCTCGCGTGTCGTTCGTCGCCTTCGTCAGCGATATCACCCAGCGGCGGATGACCGAGCGCTTACGCAACGTCCAGTTCGTCGTCACGCGCCCGCTGGCCAGCGCCACGACATGGGCAGAAGCCGCTCCCCAAGTTCTGCAGGGCATCTGCGAGGCGCTCGGCTGGGTCGTGGGCGAGTTCTGGAGCGTCGACAAAGAGGCAGGCGTCTTGAGGCTGGATTACGGCTGGCATCGCGCACAGAAGGATCTCGCGATATTCGAGACGGCGAGTCGCGAGCTCACATTTGCGAAAGGCGAGGGCCTGCTCGGCCGCGTCTGGTCGACCGGCCGGCCCGGATCCGTGGAAGACGTTACGGGTGAAGACTCGCCGCGTGCCGTGCTCGCCGCCAAGGCCGGGTTGCGCGGGAAGTTTGTCTTCGCGGTCACCAACGGCCGCAAGGTCACTGGGGTCATCGCCCTATTCAGCCCGGACCGCCAGTCGGTGGACAGGGCCACGATGCGGGTCATGGCGGATATCGGAAGTCAAATCGGCCAGTTCGTCGAGCGGCGCCGTGCCGAGGAGGAGCTGCGCCAAAGCGGCGAGCGCATTCGCGCGGTTCTCGACAACGTCGCGGACGGGATCATCACCGTTGACGAGCGCCTCATCATCCGGTCGTACAACCCGGCCGCCGAGCGGCTCTTTGGCTATGCCGCGGAGGAGGTGGTCGGCAAGGAGTTTGCCCGACTGATCGCTGAGGACCTGCGAGCCGAGATCAAGCCGCAGCTTCGAGCCTACCTGCGTCCCCAGAAGCGCGAAGTGGTCATGGGCAGTCACGAGACCTGCGGCGTCAGGAAGGATGGCACCACGTTCCCGCTCGAGTTCACTGTCGGGCGGCTGGGTGCCCAACGCCTCGTCATCGGCAGTCTTCGCGACGTCTCCGAACGAAAAGCCGAGACCGAGGCGCTGCAATATCGCGCACTGCATGACCCGCTTACCGGGCTACCGAACCGGACGTTTCTGCGTGAACGGTTGGAGGAGACCATCCGCGCCGGTGAACGTGAGATGAAGCCCTGCACCGTGCTCCTCCTCGACCTCGATGGCTTCAAGAGCGTCAACGACAGCCTCGGGCATGAAGCGGGGGACCGGCTGCTGCAGCAGGTGGGTCAGCGACTACGAGCGGTGTTGCGCAAGGCCGATACCGTCGCACGCCACGGCGGTGACGAGTTTGCGGTCGTCCCCTGGGGTGCGACCGATGTGCCGCGGGCGGTCCTGATCGCGGAGAAGATTCTGCAGGCGATCGACAAACCGTTTGCCATCGACGATCAGCCGGTCACGATCAAGGCCAGCATCGGCATCGCCGTCTTTCCGGAACACGCCGAGGACGCCGATGCCCTGATGCGCCGGGCCGATGTCGCGATGTACGCGGCCAAGCGCGCGCGAAGCGGCTTCAGCGTCTACTCCGCCGACCAGGAAGGCGGCGAAAACGGCGATCGGGTTCCGTTGATTGGCAAGTTGCGATACGCGATCGACCAGTTCGAACTGCTGCTGCACTATCAGCCAATCGTGTCGCCGGTCGACGGGCGCCCCTTCAAGGTCGAGGCGCTCGTCCGCTGGGGACATCCCAGCCACGGACTACTTCCGCCCGACGACTTCATCCCTTCGGCTGAGCAGACCAACCTGATCAGGCCGCTGACCGCCTGGGTACTGAACGAGGCTATCGGCCAGGTCCACGCCTGGGCCAAGGCCGGCATCGACATCGGTGTCTCCGTCAACCTGTCTGCACGAAACCTGCTCGACGAGGAATTCCCCGAGGCCGTCGACCAGCTGCTCCGGACCTGGCAGGTGGCGCCAAACAAGCTCAGCCTGGAGATCACGGAATCCACGATCATCGCCAGCGAAGCGGCCGACATCCTCCGGCGGTTGCACGCCACCGGGGTCGAGATCTCGGTCGACGATTTTGGAACTGGATATTCCTCGTTGACCTACCTGAAGCAGATGCCGGTCCGCGAGATCAAGATCGACAAATCCTTCGTGACCGATATGGCCACCAACTGGGACGGGGCCGCGATCGTGCGCTCCACGATCGACCTGGGTCACAACCTGGGGCTCCGAGTGGTCGCCGAAGGGGTCGAGGATGCGCGGACGGAGGAGCTCCTTCGCCAGTACGGGTGCGACTTCATCCAGGGCTTCCATATCAGCCGTCCGGCCGCTCCGGCCCTCCTCGGCCCGTGGCTTCGAACTCGCCTCGGCATGAACGGCGTCCTTGAACGGCCTGCGTAGATGCAGGTGACCGGCCTATTGCCACGGTAATCTATAGGTCTTGCCCGAGCCTGAAAATCAGCTCTCGTCCCGCGAGATCGAGCATGTCGCTCGCCTTGCGCGGTTAGGAATTACCCCGGAAGAGGTCCTCCGCTACCGCGACCAGCTGCGCAACATCCTGCGCCACATCGAGGCGCTGAATCGCGCGGATACCTCGAAGGTGCCGGCGACGGCCCACCCTCTCGAGGAGCGAAATGTGATGCGCGACGACACGCTCGAGCCCTGCTTGCCGGTCGTGGAGGCGTTGAGAAACGCGCCCTCGCGGGACGATTCGTACTTCAAAGTCAAGGCGATCCAGGAATGAAGCTCTTTCAGCGGACCATCCACGACCTGCACCAGATGCTGATCGATGGCGAAATCTCGTCGGTCGAGCTGGCGGAATCGGTGCTCGACCAGATCGATGCGGTGGGCGAGAAGACGAAGGCCTATCTGCTGGTGACCCGGGACCTGGCGCTACGTCAGGCGAAGGCGGCCGATGAGCGGATTCGTGCCAAGCACGACGTGAAGCCCTTGACCGGGATTCCAATCGCGCTCAAGGACGTTCTCTGCGTCAAAGACGTGGCGGCGACGGCGGGGTCGAAAATCCTCAAAGGCTTTACCGCGCCGTACAGCGCGACGGTTGTCGAACGCCTGGAGGCCGAGGGGGCGGTCTTCCTGGGGAAGACCAACTGCGATGAGTTCGCCATGGGCTCGTCGAACGAGAACTCCGGGTACTGGCCGGTGCACAATCCCTGGGCGCTCGACCGCGTCCCAGGCGGCTCGAGCGGCGGATCGGCGGCAGCGGTCGCGTCGGGTGAGGCCGTTGCCGCGCTCGGCAGCGACACCGGCGGGTCGATCCGCCAGCCGGCGGCACTGACCGGGATCGTCGGCATGAAGCCAACCTACGGCCGCGTCAGCCGCTACGGGTTGATCGCATTTGCGTCGTCGCTGGACCAGATCGGGCCGATGACACGCGACGTGGCGGATTCGGCCATCCTGCTGCAGGCGATCGCCGGGCACGACCCGCGCGATTCGACGAGCTCCCCGCGCCCGGTTCCCGATTACCCTGCGACGCTGCGCGACGGCGTCAACGGTATGCGGTTGGGCGTGCCCCAGGAGTACTTCGTCGCCGGGATGGAGCCGGCCGTCGAACAATCCGTTCGAGACGCGATTCGTCTGCTCGAGCAGCAAGGCGCCTCGATCGAGGAGGTCAGCCTTCCGCACAGCGACGTGGCGCTGCCCGCCTACTACATCATTGCCCCGGCGGAAGCCAGCTCCAACCTCGCCCGCTACGACGGGACCCGCTACGGCTTCCAGGCCGGCGGCGGCCACAACCTGATCGAGGAGTACATGCTGACGCGGCAGGAGGGCTTCGGCGCGGAGGTCAAGCGTCGGATCATGCTCGGGACCTACGCGTTGAGCGCCGGCTACTACGACGCCTATTACCTGCAGGCGCAGAAGGTCCGCACGCTGATCATCGAGGACTTCAAGCGCGCCTTCGCGAAAGTCGATGCGTTGGTGGGAGCGACATCGCCGACCGCCGCCTTCGCGCTCGGCGCAAAGACGCAGGACCCGGTGGCGATGTATCTCAACGACATCATCACCATCCCGGCGAACCTCGGGAATGTCTGTGGGGTCTCGGTTCCGTGCGGCCTCGTCGATGGCCTGCCCATCGGCCTGCAGGTGATCGCTCCCGGGTTTCGCGAGGACATCGCGCTGCGGGTGGCCAATGCCTTCGAGGCGGCGACGGAATTTCACAAGCTGCGTTCACCACTCATGGGAGCAGCCGCATGAATGCGGTCGCGACTCGGTACGAAGTCGTCGTCGGACTGGAGGTCCATGCCCAAATCCTGACGAAGAGCAAGATGTTCTGCGGTTGCTCGACGGACTACCTGACGGCGCCGCCCAATGCGAACACCTGCCCGGTCTGCCTCGGGCTGCCCGGCTCGCTGCCCGTCATCAACCGGCGCGCCGTCGAGGCCACCATCCGAACGGCGCTGGCGCTCAACTGCGAGATCCCGTCGTTCTCCAAATTCGACCGCAAGAACTATTTCTATCCCGACCTGCCCAAGGGCTATCAGATCTCGCAGTACGACCTGCCGCTCAGCCGCAACGGTCATCTCGAGTTCGACGTCGGAGGCGAGCGCAAACGGGCGGGCATCACGCGAGTCCATCTCGAGGAGGACACCGGCAAGCTCTTGCACGAGGGGGCGATCGAGGAGACCCAGGCCTCGCTGGTCAACTTCAACCGCGCCGGGGTGCCGCTGATGGAGATCGTCTCCGAGCCCGATCTGCGGAGCGCCGACGAAGCCCGCGAGTACGTCATGCGGTTGCGGGCGATCCTCCAATACATCGGCGTCAACAACGGCGACATGGAGTCGGGGCAGCTGCGCTGCGACGCGAACGTCTCGCTGCGGCCGATGGGCGCCACCGAGCTGGGCACCAAGGTCGAGGTCAAGAACATGAACTCGTTCCGTGCCATCCATCGGGCGATCGCGTACGAGATCGAGCGGCAAACCGAGGTCCTGGAAGGCGGTGGCAAGCTGGTCCAGGAGACGCGCGGCTGGAACGATACCCGCGGCCTCACCGTCTCGCAGCGCACCAAGGAGTTTGCCGAGGATTACCGCTACTTTCCCGAACCCGATCTTCCACCACTCGATGTCAGCCGCGACTGGGTCGAAGAGATCCGTGCCACCCTTCCGGAGCTTCCCGAGACGCGGCGCGAGCGCTTCATCCAGCAGTACGGTCTGAGCGCGTACGATGCGTCGCTGCTGACGTCGACGAAGCCGATGGCCGAATACTTCGAAGAAACGGTCCGGCTCGGGGCGCCCGCCAAACAGACGGCGAACTGGATTCTCGGCGACTTCAGCCGTCTGCTCAACGTCGACCGGAAAGAGATTCAGGACGCGTCCGTGAAACCCATGCACCTGCAGCAGCTGATCAAGCTCATCGAAAGCGGGGAGCTGACCGGCAAGATGGCGAAACAGACCTTCGATGAGATGTATGCCGCCGCCGATCCTGGGCCCGCGCTGGAAGCGGCGAAGGGCGCGACCCAGATCTCGGGTGACATCGAGCTGGAAGGGATCGCCGACCAGGTGATCGCGGAGAATTCGAAGTCCGTCGCCGATTTCAAGGCCGGGAAGGAACAGGCGCTCAAGTTCCTGATCGGCCAGGCCATGAAAATCTCGAAGGGCCGCGCCAACCCCCAGCGGCTCGACGCGCTGCTTCGCGAGAAAATTCGTTAGTGGAGTTGACGGTCGGCGAGCTCGCCCACGGTGGGGCGGCGGTGGCGCGCGTCGACGGGCGGGTGGTCTTCGTCGAGGGCGCGCTTCCCGGAGAGACGGTCGAAGCCGAGATCACGCACCGCCGAAAGGATTTCTGGCGCGCCCAGGCGACGGCCGTGCTCTCGGCCGCCGAGACGCGCGTCGATCCACCCTGTCCATATTTCAAGGCCGGCTGCGGCGGCTGCCAGCTCCAGCATCTTAAGTATCCCGAGCAACTGGCGCAGAAGCGACGGGTCCTGCAGCGGCAGCTCGAGCGCGCCCATTTCGAATTTCCAGAGGATCGCATCGAGGTGTGCGGCATGGACGATCCGTGGCGGTATCGGATCCGTGGCGAATTCCACGTTCTGCATCGTGGCGGGAAGGTTGACCTCGGTTTCTACCGTAAGCACACCTACCAGACGCTCCCAATCGATCGCTGCCTGATCCATGTCGAGGCGATCGAGCGGGCGCTCACGGCGTTCGCCCACGCCGCCGAGGATCCGGCCGCATCGCGGATCAGCGCCCTGCAGTTCACCTGGGCGCCTGGAACGAGCGACCTACTCTGGGCGCCATATCCACCCGGCTTTGCCGATCCGGGGTTCGGGGCGCGCGCCGCCGGCTGGATCCCGGAACTGAACCTGAACGATGATTCGATCGGGATGCAGGACGCCGGCCGGCATTTTCGGGTGCGGCCGGAGACCTTTGTCCAGGTCAACGCTCGCCAGCGCGACGTCCTGTACGGGCGGGCGGTGAAGTCTGCCGACGTTGGGAATACTCATCGAGTGGTTGACGCCTACGCGGGGATCGGCATGCTGACGGCGCGGCTCGCCGACCGGGCGGCCGAGGTGATCGCGGTCGAGGAGAGCCCATATGCGGTTCGGCTTGGCGAGCTGAACATGCAGCTGAACGGCTGCCGGAACGTCCGCTATCTGCGCGGCCGGGTGGAGGACGTGATGTCAAGAATCGACAGCCCGGTCGACGTCCTGGTCCTCGATCCACCCCGGGCGGGCTGTGCCGAATCGGCCGTCGAGGCGATGGCCAATCTGCATCCTGAACGGATCGTCTATGTCTCCTGCGAGCCGTCGACGCTGGCTCGCGATCTCGCTCGTTTTTCCACAGGCGGACGGTATACCCTTGCGGAGGTGGCTTTCGTCGACATGTTCCCTCAGACCTACCACATCGAAGCGGTCACCAAGCTCGAACGTACCGGATGAGCTTCGTCCACCTCCACACCCACTCCGAATTCAGCCTGCTCGACGGCGCCAGCCGCATCTCCGACATGGTGAAGCTGGCGGCGGAGAACGGGATGCCGGCGATCGCGCTCACCGATCACGGCGTCCTCTATGGCGCGATCGAGCTCTACCTGCAGGCCAGGGCGCATGGGATCAAGCCGATCATCGGCGTGGAGGCGTACGTCGCCAGTCGCTCACGCCACCAGAAAGAGGGTCGGGCCGACCGCGACCCGTATCACCTGATCCTGCTGGCCAAAAACCTGGCCGGCTATCGCAACTTGATCACGCTCTCGAGCCTGTCGCATCTCGAGGGGTACTACTACAAGCCGCGCATCGACAAGGCGCTGCTGGCCGAGTACGCCGAGGGCCTGATCGCCCTTTCCAGCTGCCTCGGCGGCGAGGTGGCGAGCCGCCTGCTCGAAGGCGATGACCAGGGGGCCGAGCAGGTGGCGCGCGACCATCAGCGGATCTTCGGCGAGGACTATTTCCTCGAGATCCAGGACCACGGGATCGCGGAGCAGGCTCGCGTCAACGAAGGTCTGGCGCGGCTGTCGCATCGCACCGGCATCCCGCTGGTCGCGACCAACGACACGCACTACACCCGCAAGGACGATGCTGAGGCGCACGACATCCTTCTCTGCCTGCAGACCGGCACCGTGGTCTCAGAGACCAACCGCATGCGGTTCGACAACGACGAGTTCTATCTGAAGACGCCGGCGGAGATGGCGGAGCGGTTCAAGGACTTTCCCGACGCGATCGCCAATACCGTCCGCATCGCGGAGCGATGTGACCTCGAGCTCGAGACCAGGCCCCTGCTGCCTCGCTTCGAGGTTCCCGCGGGCGAGACCGCGGACTCCTACCTGCGCCGGCTCGCCGAGGAGGGGTTGAAACGGCGCTTTCCGGAGATCACGCCGCTGATCAAAGACCGCTTCGACATGGAGATCAGTGTCATCGAGGAGATGGGGTATGCCGCCTACTTCCTGATCGTCAGCGACTTCACCGACTTCGCGCGCAAGAACGGAGTGGCGGTTGGCCCGGGCCGCGGCTCGGCGGCCGGCAGCATCGTCTCGTACGCGTTGGGCATCACCGAGCTCGACCCGATCCGCCATGGCCTGATCTTCGAACGCTTCCTCAACCGGGAGCGCATCTCGATGCCGGATATCGACATGGACTTCGACGACCGCAATCGCGAGCGCGTCATCGAATACGTCGGGCGCAAATACGGCCAGGACCACGTGGCCCAGATCATCACCTTCGGGACGATGAAGGCGCGGGCCGTGATCCGCGACGTCGGCCGCGCGCTGGGCGTCCCCTTGCCGGACGTCGACCGCCTCGCCAAGCTCGTTCCCCCGCAACTCAACATGACGCTCGACCGGGCGATCCAGATGGTGCCCGAGCTGGCGGCGGCGGCCACCGAGCCGGATTACGCGCGACTGCTGAAGAACGCCAAGAAGCTCGAGGGCCTGACCCGGCACGCCTCGACCCATGCCGCCGGCATCGTCATCACCCCCGAACCGTTGCAGCGGTACGTGCCGTTGCAGAACGCGATTACGAAAGCCGATCGCAACGGCCAGGAGAAACGGGCGGTGATGACGCAGTTCGAGATGAATGCCGTGCAGAAGATCGGACTGCTCAAGATGGACTTCCTCGGCCTGCGCAACCTCTCGATCATCGAGGATGCCCTTCGCAATATCGAGCAGACGCGTGGGGTCCGACTCGACCTTTCCACCATCCCCTGGGACGACGAGGCAACCTTCCGGCTGCTGCAGGCAGCCGACACCAACGGCATCTTCCAGTTCGAGTCGCCCGGCATGCGCCGCCTGCTGCAGGACATGCGGCCCAGCCGCTTCGAGGACATCACGGCCGCCGGCGCGCTCTTCCGTCCGGGACCGCTGGAGGGCGGCCAATTCGATCAGTTCGTGAAGCGCAAGAACGGCGAGCAGGAGATCGTCTACCCGCTGCCCGAGCTGGAACCGATCCTCAAGGAAACCTACGGCGTGATCGTCTACCAGGAGCAGGTCATGCAGATCGCCTCGCGGCTGGCCGGGTTCAGCCTCGGCGAGGCGGACATCCTGCGCGCCGCGATGGGCAAGAAGAAGAAGGACGAGATGGCCCGGATGCGCGCGAAGTTCATCACCGGCGCGACCGCGCGTGGGGTCACCGAGGCGAAGGCGACGGAAATCTTCGACCTGATGGCCTTCTTCGCCGGCTACGGCTTCAACAAGTCGCACAGTGCCGCCTACGCCGTCGTCTCCTATCAGACCGCCTATTTGAAGGCCAACTATCCGCTCGAGTACCTGGCTGCCCTGCTGAACAACGAGGCGGGGGACTACGAGAAGGTGGCCGCCGCGGTGCTCGATTGCCACGCGCGCGAGATCGAGGTGCTGGCGCCAGACGTGAACCGATCGCAGTCCGGCTTTACGGTCGAGGACGGCAGGATCCGATACGGGCTGGCGGTGATCAAGAACGTCGGGGTGCACGTGATCGAGCTCCTGCTCGAGGAGCGCGGCGCAAACGGACCCTTCAAGTCCTTGCTCGATCTCGCGGTTCGGGTCGACCCGCGCGAGATGAACAAGCGCGTGCTCGAGAGCCTCATCCGGTCGGGCGCTACCGACAGCCTCGGCGAGCGCGGCCGGCTGCTCGCGAGTATCGACCGGATCAGCGATCGGGCGTCGCAGATCATCGAGGAGCGGGAGAGCGGCCAGACCTCACTGTTCGGCCTGCTGCCCGAAGCCAACGAGACGGATGACGCCGACGCCGGGCTGATCAACGGTGTCCCGCCCATGCCCGACGAGGAGCGACTGAAGGGCGAGAAGGAATTGCTCGGCCTGTATCTCTCTGATCACCCGCTAAAGCGGATCGAGCAGGAGATGCACGCCAGGGTGGACACCTACGCCAACCAGGTGACGCCCGAGATGGAGGACTACGAGGTGCGAATCGGCGGCGTGATCAAGGGCGTCCGCCCGGTGGTGACCAAGACCGGCAAGGCGATGGCCTTCATCCAGCTCGAAGATCTGACCTCGACCATCGAGGTGATCGTCTTTCCGCGCGTCTTCGAGGAGCGGCGGCACCTGCTCCTGTCCGACACGGTCGTGATCGTGCGCGGAAAGGTCGATGCTCGGACCGTCGGCGGGGATGACGAAGACCGCGCCGAGGAAGCCAAGGTCATCGCCGACGAGATCCTGGCCTTCGACGACGCCGGCCACGAAACCTGGGTCCGCAACCAGGTCGTCCACCTGGACATTCCAGTCGAGGCCACCCCCGACCAGATGGCCGCCGTCGAGGAGATCCTCGGCCGGTGCCCGGGGCCCGACCGGGTCGTGATGCACCTGCCACGTGGCGAGCAGATCGTCGACATGGACCTGGGCGACCGGTTTCGCGTCCAGGGCGGTGGGCTGGCAGGGAACCGGGCCCAGCGCGAGATCGACGGGCTGTTCCTGGGCCCGGTCTGGCGCCTGGAGGTCATCCGGCGGCGGGCCCCCGAGCGCCAGCCGAACGGCGGCCGCCAGCCCCGAACGCTCGTCGCCTCTGTGGCGGGAGGATAGACCAACTCCCGCCAGTGAGGCGGGGCGGCGGCGTTGTACTGGCGTGCCAGAGGCCTCGAAAACGCCCGCCTTCGGGGATCTGCTGGCGCGCGGCCAGGAGGCGCTCACGCAGCTCGCCACCCTCGGCCAGGCCCTGGCCCGGGACCTCGAGGCCCGCCAGGCCGAGCTCGCCCAGAGCCTGGCTCGCCAGCGCCAGCTCGAACAGGACCTCGACGCCTTTCGGGCTGCCCAGCAGAGCTGGACGGCCGAACGGCAGCGCCTGCTGACGGAGGGTGAACAGCTCCGTAAGGCGCACGAGGCTCTGCGGGCGGACCGGGAGGCGCTGCAGGCTTCCCAGCAGACCCAGAACGAGCAGTTGCGGGCACTCCAGACCACCCACCAGGCTCACCAGCAACAGCTAACCGCGCTGCAGGCCGCTCACCAGGCTCAGCAGCAGCAGCTGGCCGGTTTGGATCAGGAGCGGGAGCAGCTCCAGGACCTCCACGGCCAGCTCACCGACCAGGCCAGCAAGCTCGCCGCGGACTGGAATTCCCGGCGCCAGGCCCTGACGGCCGAGAACCAGCGGCTTGCCACCGAGCTGGCGGAGGTACGCCAGACGCTGGTGCAGGGTCAAGAGCGGGAGAAACAGTGGAAGGAACAGGTCTGGAAGCTTCAGGACGACGTCCGGACACTGAAGGGCGCGGCCGGGCGCGTGACCTTGAGCGCCGAGCAGGCTCATGACCTGCTCTCGCAGCTCAATGCCATCGTCGGTTTCGCGGAAGTTCTCCTCGACGAGGCCGGCAGCCGGGCCACGGCAACCGAGCGCCAGGAGTTCTTGCAGCACATCCGGGACAGCGGCGGTAACCTGGCGGCCCACGTCGGACGCCTGACGGGCCAATCCGGCGACACGAACCTGGCCCTTTTTGCCGCTGCCGGCGATTCCGCCGCTGCGCAGCGCCGACCCGACGCTCCTCCGGTGCTGGTTGCGGCGGCCGATCCAGAGTTGCGCGAGCGCGTCGAGCCGTTCCTCAGTCGGGCGGGCTATCGGGTGGAATTTGCCGGCGATCTCGCCACCGCCCTGAAGATGGCCCTCCAGCAGCAACCGCTCGCGGTCATGATCGACATCGACCTTCCGCCCAAAGGGGCCCAGGGCCTGATCGACGAGTTGCTCTTCGAGCCGAGGACGAAGGACATCCCGGTCGTGCTCACGGTGAAGAACGACGACGAGCCGGCCGGCGTGAGCCTGGGTCAGTACGACTTCTTGCGCAAGCCCATCAACCGGCAGCAGGTGCTGCAGGTCATGACCAAGTACGACCTCCTCGCCGAGCGCCGGCGCGCCAACAAGATGCCGACCAGCGTGCTCGTGATCGACGACGACCCGAAGAACACCCGGCTGGTTCAAGCGATGCTGAAGCCGTACAACATCGAGGTCCTGCTGGCGAACGATGGTACGTCGGGCATCAAGCTGGCCAGGGCGCGAAAGCCCGACCTGATCATCCTGGACCTGATGATGCCCGAGGTGGACGGGTTCGCCGTCGTGTCGGCGCTGCGCAGCGACCCGGCGACGGAACGCACGCCGATCCTGATCTACACCGCGAAGAACATCAGCGCGGCCGACCGCGAGCTGCTACAGGGCAACATCCAGTCGATCGTGCGCAAGGGAGACTTCAGCAAGGAACAGTTCCTGGAGCTCGTCTATCGCCGTGGCGAGCGCCGCCAGCCTCGCGCCGCGGCGGAAGAGGCCGCCTAACCCACGCCGAATCGGGGCAGGTTGAGCACGACGACGTAAGCCGCCAGAATCACGACGAAGGCCGCCACCGGCGCCCAGTCGAAACCCTGGTACCGTCGTGGAAACCAGCCACGGAAGGGTCGTGCCAGTGGCTCGGTCGAGCTCATCACCATCTGGGTGACCGGGTGCCAGGGATCCATCCGGAAGAACATGAAGAAGATCCGGATCAGCAGCAAGATGATCACGAAGAACAGGATGTAGCTGATCACCACGAGCAACCCCGCCACCACGTTGCCCGAGCCGATGAGGATGTTCAGGGCATAGAGCAGGGCCAGCGCGACGATGAAGGAGAAGTCGAGGCCGCCCGCTGGTGGGATGACGCGGCGAATGGGCGCGAGGTACCACTCGGTGGCCAGCACGATGTAACGGCCGAGGTCGCTGTAGAGCATGCCAGGGAACCAGGAGAGGATCGCGCGGATGATCAAGAGGATGATCAGGATCGTGATGGCGAATTGGACGTACTGGTAGCCAGAAAACATCGTCGTTAGTTTAGGTTGCCACCCTGCCCACAAGGGGGAGGGAGAACCTAGCGGCGGCGCCGGCGGGAGAGGAGCTCGCCGGTTGGATCCTCGGGCGGCGTTGGTTTCTTCGGCGTTCGCGGTTGCGCGGCGCGAGCCGCGCGGATGCCTTCCACCCGTTCGCGCAGGCGCGTCACGGTGGCCTCGGCGGGAACGGGGCGGGTCCGCGCCGCGGCCGGCTTGGGTTGCAGCGCGGCGCGCCAGGCGGGCGCGTCTTCGAGCCGGAACACCAGGCGACGGAGCGCGACGTCGAGCGGAAAGAGCAAGATGGCGATGATCAACAGGATCTCGCTGATCGGCTGGGTCGCCTTCACACTCGGCACCGGCAGCGCAAAGACTTTCGAGACATCCGTCAGCAGCTGGCCGCCGCCGGCTTGTGCGATGGCCTTCAGGGTCGCGGTATCGGTGCCGAGATCGCGGTACTCGGGCGAGAAGGGAACCACCAGGCCGACCGTCGTTGCGTGGCGCACGACACCGCCGGCCGATTCGCTGACGTGGAGGAGATAGCTCCCCACCTGGTCGGTGGGGAGATCGCCCTCGAAGCGCCCGGCGCCGGTCGACGAAAGCACCAGGCTCGCGCCGGCGAGATCCGGTGTGACGGCATTCACGGTGACGGTGGCGCCGGAGGTTGCCGGCGCGGTCACCAGCAGATGGGTGTGGTCGCCCTGCACCCGGGTCTCGACCTGCAGCGCGGGATCCCCGGGTTGCGGCAGGCTGGCGTGGACGATATCGCCGAAGAAGCGATTGGCCGACGACCACTGCAAGAGGCCGCCGGTCCAGCGGCCCTGCGCGTCGCTCGTCCAGGCCATCACCCGGCCGAGCCCGTACTGCCAGGTCGCCAGCAGGGGGTCGCCCTGCGGGCTCTTCAGCACGACATCGGCGGCCGCGCGAGGCGTGGTGGCGATATACCCGCCCAGCGTCGGGAAGCTGTCGAGTGGAACGCCGGGAATCACGTTGGCGAACGAAGCCAGCTGCGGCGCAATCTTGCCCTCCACGATCCAGGGCTTGAGCGCCTCGCGGGTTTCTTTCAGAAAGATCTGCGGCACGTCGGACAGGCTGTTGCTCTGATAGAAGCGACCGTGCCCCCAGTTGGCCATGTCCTGCATCAATTGGGCGTCCGACATCATCGATGCGATGGCAACGGTGGAGACAGTGATCCCGTGGGCGTGCATGGCGGTGATGATCGGCTGGTAGTTGTCCGGCGCATCGCCGTCGCCGAGGAGGATGACGTGCTTGAGGGATGCGCTCGTGGAGCTGAGCGCCTTGTCCGCGACGTCCAGATCGGGCGCGTAGCTGGGCGGATCGCCCAGCTGCATGCTCTGGATCTTTCGCTCGACCGCGGCCTTGTCGGTCAGCGGACCCAGCGGGACGACAACCGTGCCACCGAAGCCATTGGTGACGCCGATCTTGTCGTTCGGCGTGAGCTGCTCCACCACCGATTCGGCCGCGCCACGGAGGACCTGGTCACCCTGCGGGCTTTCGGTTGACTCCAGGACGAGCATGACCGCCACCGGCGGCTTCTGCTTCTCCTGCGGAATCTGGATCTGCACCGGCAAGGCGGTCTCCAGCGGCGTGCCCGCGTAGCCACCCGGACCGTAGCTGTCGGCGCCGCCAATCACCACCAGGCCCATCCCGAGGTCCCGGACCGAGACCTGCAGCAGCGACATTTCGTCGGTGCCCAGGCTCGACGCCGGAATGTTGACCAGGACGACCGCCTGGTAGGCGGCCAGGTCCGCAGCCGATCGTGGAAGGGTTTCCGGCGTGACCGACGTCGTCCCGATGCCGGTCGACTGCAGCGCGTTCTCCAGGCTACGCGCCTCGCCGGGAGTGTTCTCGACCAGCAGCACGCGCGGCGGTCCAACGACCTGGATCAAGGCCTCTCCAAGATTGTTCTCGGCGTAGGTATCGCGCACCGGGTCGATCACGATTCGTACCGCGTGGAATCCGGGTTCGTTGGGCTTGACCGTCTGCGTCAGCGTCGTCTCGCCGACCGGGAGGCCGACCGACACCGTGTTGATCAGCGCGCGATCCAGATACCAGCGGACCGTGGCGGGGGTTTCCGTGTTGCTCACGATCAGCGCACTCGCATTTGCCTGCTGGCCCTGCGTCAGGGTCCGTGGAGCATCGAGGTGGTCGACGTAGGCCTCCGCCCCGATCGTCACCGGCAGGGCGACGGTGTCGACCCGGACGCCTTCGGCGCGCAGCAGGCGCGCCTCAGCCACCGCGTCGCCCAGGTTGGCGCGTCCGTCGGAGATGACGACGATGTGGCGCCGGCTATCTTCGGGAAGAATCGAGCCGCCGAGTTGCAGCGCCGCGGCCAGGTCGGTGTAGTTCGGGTTGGGCTGGCTCTGGAACTCACCGAATTGCGGGTCCTTGCCGACGTTGACCTCGACCTGCGGATCGCGGCCGAAGCTGAGCACGCCAGCCCGGTCGTCACCGCGTCGCGCCTGCAGGATGCGTCGTACGGTTGCCGCCTCGGTGTCGAGCGAGCTCTGCACGCTGGCCGACAGGTCGGCGGCCACCAGGACCGATTGACTGGCCGGCCGCGTCTGCACCTGAAACCCGGCGAGCGAGGCGGTGAGGAGCACCACGACCAGGGTGCGCAACCCGAGCGAAAGCCGAGCCCGCCCACGCGAGAGCGGTGGCGGGAAAAATCGCCAGATGGCGACGATGACGAGCAACGCCAGCGCGCCCGCCCCCAGGAACAGGGGGCGGGTTACTTCAAAGCCCACGGTGGAAGGCCAGCCATTCGGCCGTCACGATGCCGAGCGCGAGCAGGGCAATCCACGGCCAGATCTCGAGCTGGCCACGATGGGTGGCTTGCCCGGCAATGGTGCGGGTCGGTGGCAGCGTGAGCCGGTCGGGCGGTTTGAGCTGTGAGATGGGGTCGGAAAACAGGTTGACGCTGAACCAGGAGCGGTCGATTTTTCCGCCGACGGTCTGCTCGACGGTGTACAGACCGAGTTCATCGGTGTCGACAAAGGTGGCGATCGAGGCGGGGGCGAGCGAGCGGCGGCTGCCGTCGGGGCGGATCACCGTCAGGGCCGTCGTGCCCGACTCGGGGACGATCGTGACGGCCTCGTCCGGGTGGAAGCTGTGGCTGGGCACGCTCGGCGGCAGCAGCCACTCGCTCAGGTTTTCCGTCAAGAGCGGGAACGCGATCCGCAGCGGCAGGTCGGACTCGTGCAGATCGAAGCCGAACAGCACCTGGCGGTATGGCTCATCGCGGACCAGGACCAGGGGCGTCTGCAGGCTGGTGATCAGCGGCCGGCCGAAGGTCGATTGACGCAGGTCCTGGCTGCGGGCGACGTGGACATCCTGCAGGTCGACGTTGGTCAGCAACGGATCGGCGGCATCGGCGGCGCGCACCCGGCCAATCCCGATCGACGCTCCACCCGCGAGCGAAGAGCCGGCGGGTGGATCGATCACGATGCTCGGCTCATCGGGCATCACCGGCGGCAGGAACCGATCGAACACCGTCATCGCGTAGGCGGCGCTGGGCTTATACGCGGTCGGGGCCACCACGTCGATCTGCAGATCGGACCGGAGCCGGAGCGCCTGCTCGAGGAAGACGTTGCCCGGCGTCACCAGCTGAACACGGAAGGCGCGCGGGGTCCTGGCCACCGCGGTCACCGAGTCGTCGAGCGCGAAGACGTCGCCACCGCTCAGGTGGGCGGTCACGGCGGTCGCATCCGACGGAACCGGCAGGACCAGGTCCTGCGACTGGCCGGACACCAGCGACAGCGGCCGGACGTCGACGAGGTGGCCGTCCGCGCGCCACTCGAGCGTCACCGAGTGCGATTGCTGGCCGAAGTTCTGAACATGCAGATAGGCCGCGCGGCTCTGGGCGCTGGTCCGAACCGTGAGCGAGGTCAGGGCGACGTTCTCTCCCGAGACGCCGATACGGTGATACTCGACGGCGAAGGGGAGGCCGCTGGCGAATGAGGTGCGGAGCGGCTGGATGATGCCATCGCTATAGAGGTAGGCCCGGGCGTCGTCGCCGGGGCGAACCAGGCCGGCGGCCAGCGCCAGGGCTGACGACAGGTCGGCGGCCCCGTTGCTGGGATTGATGCCATCGAGGGCACGATGCAAGGTGTCCCGGTCGCCGGTAACCGAGGCGGCAATCCGCGGTGTCGAGCCCACGCCGATCAACGTCATCCGATCGAGCGGACCGAGTTGATCGATCAGGGCACCAGCCTGGCGCTTCGCCTCGGCGAGCCGCGATGGCGTGACATCGGTCGCCCGCATCGATGCCGAGCTGTCCAGCAGGATGATGCTGTGGCGAGCCAGCGTCGCACTGGCCTGTACGGCGGGTTGGACCGCCGCGGCGACCAGGACGGCGGCCGCGAGTAATTGCAAGAAGAGGAGCCAGCTCGGACGAAGCCGCTGCCACGGTACGTTCGCCTGCCGGTCGCGGATCTGATCCGGCCAGAGGTGGAGCGCCGGGACGATCCGGGTGGGACGGCGGATCCGAAGGAAGTAGAGGGCGAGGATCGCGGGGAGGGTGAGCCCGAGGATCGCTGCCGCCGGCGCGAGAAAGTTCACGCGAGCAAGCCGATCCGCCGGAGGGTCAGCTGCACCATGTCCTCGATCGGGTCAGCAGTCGACAGGCGGGCGAAGCGCAGCCCCCGCCGGTGCGCGTCGCGCTCGATGTTGCTGGTTCGCTGTCCGAGGGCGCGCAGGTACGCGCCCTGCGTCAAGGGCGTGGCGGTGAACTCGCGCTCCACGCCGCTTTCGGCATCCTTGAGCCGGGCGTCACCGGTCCAGTCGGGGGTGATCTCCTGGGGCGCGAGCAGTTGCAGCACGGCGCCTTCCTGCTGAGCTCGCTGGAGAGCCGTCAGGGCGGCGTCCATCCCGGGCTGGCCCAGGCCATCACTGATGAGCACGCTCATACCCGGCCGCTGCCGGCCGATGGGCCAGACCAGTCGGGCGTAGTTCGTCGGGCCGCCGACCGGGAACGATTGCAGCCGCGCGAATAATTCGCCGGCGGCGCGGCGGCCGCGATACGGGACTCCGCCCGAGGTTGGCCCATCGGCGAACACGGTCAGGCGGACGCGGTCGAGCGCGGACAGCGCGACGTAGGCGATGGCGCCGGCCAGCCGTCGCGCGGTTTCCGCCTTGTTGGGTTTTCCCCAATCCATCGATCCGCTCAGGTCGACGAAGAGGCTGAGGGGGAGTTCCTCCTCGGCCACGAAGAGGCGAAGCATGAACCGGTCGAGCCGGGCGTAGGCATTCCAGTCGATCAGGCGGAAGTCATCGCCAGGCGTGTAGTTGCGGAAATCGGCGAACTCAACCGATTGGCCGCGGCGGCGCGAGCGCCGTTCGCCGCCGATCTGCCCGCTGACGGCACGCCGGACCTGCAGGGCGAGGCCTTCCAGCCGGCGGAGCAGTGCGGGCTCCAACAAGGGGGCCGCCATTCCGCTACTCCCGGGACGGTTCCTTGGCGGTGTTCTCCAGGATCTCCGCGATGATGCGGTCCGCCGTCACCCCGTCCGCCTCGGCTTCGAACTGCAGGAAGATGCGGTGGCGCAACGCGGGCCTGGCCACCGCGCTGAGGTCGTCGAAGGCGACGTTGTAGCGCCCCTCGAGCAGCGCCCGCACCTTTGCCGCGAGGACCAGCGTCTGCAGCCCGCGCGGGCTGGCGCCCCAGCGGACGTAGCGGCGGGCGGTCTCCAGGTCAGTCCGGTCCGGATGTGTTGCCCCGATCAGCCGAGCCGCGTAGCGCAGGACGTGCTCCGCGATCGGCACCTCACGCGCAATCCGTTGGGCTGCCAGGATCGCCTCGGCATCGGCGACGGGTTTGAGCTGCGGGGTTGACTCGCCGGTGGTGCGGCGGGCGATCTCGAGCAGGTCGCCTTCGCTCGGAAATGGCACCAGGATCTTGAAAAAGAACCGATCGAGCTGGGCCTCCGGCAAGGGATACGTGCCTTCCAGCTCGATCGGGTTCTGGGTCGCGAGCACAAAGAAGGGCGTTGGTAGCGGGCGGGTCTGCGTGCCGACCGTAACCGTGCGCTCCTGCATGGCTTCGAGCAAGGCGCTCTGCGTCTTGGGGGTAGCCCGGTTGATCTCATCGGCGAGCACCAGGTTGGCGAACAGCGGCCCGGCCTGATATCGGAAGGCGCGATGACCATTCTCCTCGACGATCACGTTGGTCCCCACGATGTCGGCGGGCATCAGGTCCGGCGTGAACTGGACCCGGGCAAAGCTCATCGACAGCGTCTGGCCGAGGCAGCGGACCAGGACCGTCTTGCCCAGGCCGGGTACGCCCTCGAGCAGCACGTGGCCGCCGCCGATCAGGGCGATGACCGTATCGCGAACCAGCTCTTTCTGGCCCACAATCAGGCGCGCCAGCTCGGTCTCGAGCGCGTGCGCCAGCTCGGTTACGCGGGTCGCATCGATGCGCGGTTCTTCGGCGATCATTTTCCTCCACTCTGGGTTTGCTCGCCCAGCTGCGAGAAGTATTGGTGAACGAGGTCGCGCTCACTCCCGGGAATCAGGCTCTGATCGGTGGCGTCGAGGGCGGCCTGCTGATAGGCCTGGATGACCTGGGTGAACGGGCTCAGGGGCACATCCTGACCGGCGCCAAGCGGCGTGGGCTCACTTTGCGACTGACCCGGGATCGGTTGGCCGGGAACATAGACCCGCTCGGTGGTCGAGGCGCCGTTGCCACTCCCCGAACCCGAGCCGCTGCTGCCAGTGCCACCCGTGCCTCCGCTGCCCGTCCCACTCCCCGAGCCGGTTCCCGTGCCATTGCCGTTGCCGTTCCCGTTGCCGTTCCCATTCCCGTTCCCGTTCCTGTTGCCGTTGCCATTGCCGTTCCCGTTCCCGTTGCCGTTGCCATTGCCATTCGCGTTGCCGCTTGCGCCCGCGCTCGCCCCGGCCCCGGCGCTGGCATTCGCCTGCGCACCCTGGCCGCTCGCGTCGCGGTCAGCCTGCGTGGCCAGCTCGTGACGCGCCGCTTCGAGCCCGTTGATGGCCGACGCCACCGCCTGGTCCGTGCTCTCCTGCTGCTGCAGCGAGTCGAGCTGGCTGGCAACGTCGTTCAAGGCCTGCGATGCGGTGCTGGTATCGCCGCTCTGCAACGCGGACGATGCCTGGTTGAGCGAGGAGCGCATCCCGCTGTCTTGTGACTGCTGGGCTGCCTTCGCCAGTGCCTGCGCCAGCTCCTGCCGTTGCTGCGGAGAGAGATTCTGCAGCTGCGAGGACAGATCGCGCATGGACTGGGCGCCCTTCGAGGACGTGATGGCCTGCGCGACACTTCGTCCGGCGGCGGTCCCGCTGAGCGCGTTCGCCAGGTTCTGAGCGCTGCTCGTCAGGGCGGGGGTCCCGGGGTCGCTCAATCTCTGGAGCTGCTGCTCCGCGGGAGTGATCGACTCGAGGGCCTGGCGGGGGCTGTTGGCCTGGTTGATTTTCGCCTGCGTGTCGGAAAGGATCTTGTCGATCTGGGCGTCTTTGGGTGAAGGCTTGGCCGCATCCGCAACCTTCTTTTGTGCGTCCTTGACGGCCTGTGCCGCGCGTGCCTGGCTGGCCTGGTCGGCCCGACGCTGTGCCAGCACCTGGTCCATCGGGTTGGGCAGGACGGCTAGCGCCAGGCCGAAGATCGCGAGGATCGCGACCAGCGAGGCCTCGCCGCGATTGACACGAATGGGAAAGGCGGTGCCCAGCCGGGTGTTGGTGGCGCGCTCGAGCGCGTCGCGCCGTTGTGCCGCATCCAGCGGGCCAGCGTCCTGACGCCGCTCCCATGCTGTCGAAAGCCGCTCCTTCAAACCCAGGCGTAGATCGGCGACCGCCATCAGCACCGCTGCGCTCGGCCGTCGGACCGCCCAGGCGACGGCGGTGAGCAGCAGCGCCACCGGAATCCCGATCAGAGCGACCTCGGAGCGCCGCTCGAGCGGGGTCAGTCGCGAGACGATAAAGATGAGGGCAATCCAGGCCAGCGCAGCCACCAACCCGTGCACGGTGTAGCGGGCTGCCCGCGCCCGAGCCGCGGCCCGCCGGAGTTCGCGCAGGACCGCATCCAGCGAGCTCATGAGGGGCCTCCACCCTGCCCTCCCCCAGCGGGGGAGGGAGACTTACGCCAGGGGAATCTCCGGACGGGAGGGAGCATGAACGCAGCGAAGAGGAGCGCCCCCAGGCAGATCAATGCCCAGAGGGCGACGCTCGCCTGCCAGTATTGCCAGCCGGCAAACAGACCGCTCGGGATCGCCGTGCCGGTCGCCATCTGTGGGAAGGCCGTGCTTCGCATCAGCGGCTGCGCCGTGCCCTTGCCGGGCCCGATCGGATAACACGTCTGTACGCCAGTGGGTCCGCTGGAGCAAGCGATTCCGCCGCCGGAGGCCATCATGTTCGGGCCGTTCCCGTAGCGCACGCCGTAGCTGTTGATCGGCCCGTTGGTGCCGATCGTGATCAGCGGCAGGACCGGGCTCAGATAGGTGACCGCAGGCGGAGCCGCCGCCCTGGTCGACGTGCTATCAAATGGGGTCGGAAATAGCAGGCCGTACAGCAAACTTCCCGCGATCAGCGCGAAGGCGGCGCCATAGGTCGCCACGGTCGCGGGCAGGGTCCGCTGGAACAGCGTGGAAAAGGCGATGCCGATGAAGCCGAACGTGAGCGCGGCCGCACACGTCACGATGAACGCGGCCACCATCTGGTCGAGCTCGATCCCTCCAAACAGGAAGACCAGGCTGAAGATCGGGACCGACAGCAAGAGCAGAAGCAGCACAAACGACATCGACGCAAGCAGCTTGCCCCACAGGATGGAGAACGGCGGAAGTTTGGTGACAAACAGCAGGTCCATGGTTTGGCGCTCGCGCTCGCTGCTGATGGCGCCCGCCGTCAGCGCCGGCGTGATGAAGGACAGCAGCGCCATCTGAAACAGGATCAGCCACATGAACAGGGTCTGCCCATAGTTGGCGGCCTGTCCCGGGTTGAACGAGTTGGTGGCCGACGCCGACATCAGGGCAAAGACCGCCCAGCCCAGCCCGCCGATCAGCACGATGTAGACGGTCATGGCAATCGGCGACCGCCAGGTGCGCATTCGTGAGCGATATTCCTTGGCCACGATCGGGTTCCACAACGCGACCGCGATCTGGCTCATCGGACCTCCTCCGCGGTGGCTTTCAAGAACGCGTCCTCGAGGCCACGCTCGAGCTGGTTGAATTCCGACACTTTGATGCCTGCCGCGATCAGCGATTGCAGGATGCCGGCGGCCGCGGCCTCGTCGCCGGCGAAGACGGCTTCCAGTCCGCCATTCACGATGTCGACCTGTTCGACCGGCGCCATGCCTTTGAGCAGCGCCAGGGCTTCGTCTTTCTGGCCCAGGACCTTGATTCGGAGCCGGCGCCCACTGGTGAGCTGCCGGACGACGTCGTGCACCGGACCGGTGGCACGCATCCGGCCCTGGTCGATGATGCCGACCATGGTGCACAGCTCGGTCAGCTCCGGCAGGATGTGACTCGAGATCACGATGGTCTTGCCCATGCGCTGCAGCTCTTTGAGGATTTCGCGCATCTCGACCCTGGCGCGTGGATCGAGGCCCGAGGCCGGCTCGTCGAGGAGCAGCACCGCCGGGTCGTGCACCAGCGCGCGCGCCAGGCACAACCGCTGCTTCATGCCTCGAGACAGCGTATCGACGGATTGATCGCGCCGGTCCGAAAGGCCGACCAGCTCGAGCAAATCGTCGGTGATCTTCTTCCGGCGCGACTTTGGCTGGCGGTAGCAGGCGGCGTAGAAGTCGAGATACTCGGACGCGGTGAGCTGGTCGTAGACCCCAAAGAAGTCGGGCATGTAGCCCAGCCGGTCGTGGACGCGGTCTGGATGCTCCACCACGTCGGCGCCGTCGATGGTGGCCCGGCCTGCCGTCGGCTCGAGCAGCGCGGCCAGGATGCGCAGCGTTGTCGTCTTGCCCGCGCCGTTCGGTCCGACGAAACCGAAAATCTCGCCCTGCGGAACCTCGAAGGAGACGCCGTCCAGTGCCGCCCGACGGCCATAGACCTTGCTGAGGCCCTCGACCTTGATCACTGCACGGTCCCCGAGAGGGTGATCGTGCCGGCCAGGAAGGCGCTGTTCGTCGTGCTGACGCGAAGACGGATGGTGCCGCTGCTCGGATCGATGGCGTTGTCCGGAATGCTCGTCGTCCCATTGTCCTGGTAGGCGAGGTCGACCCAGGTGCCGTGCGCCCAGTCCCAGACCTGTCCGCTGACGGAAGGCGAGCTTCCGCCGGACGGGCCGCCGAACTTCGGACCATAGGGATTGACTGCGCTGACCGAGACGCCGGACAGATGGGTGCCGGGCGCCAGCTGCGGCGCGAACTCGTAGGTCACGCTTCCGTTCTGGAGCATCAGCATTCCGGGCGGCCCGTTCCCCGAACTATCGCCCACCACGTCCACGATGCGGCCGACCACGACACCGCCGGGCAACGTTCCGGCACCAATCTGGTCGACCGAGAGCGACAGGGCAACCGCGGACATTGCGGTGGAACGTGGATGGGCGCCATTGACGGCGACCGACTGGACCGCGTCGTGGGTCCAACCGACGAACAGCGGCGCGGTGGTCGAGGTGATGCCTTTGAAGCCGATACCCAACGGCAAGAGGGAAAGGATCTGGGACTTGGCGAACTGATCGCGTGCGGCCCCGGTCGGGTTCGGACCGCCGCCATTCGGCCCACCGTAATAGTTGGAGCCGTAGATCCGGCTGAAGAGCGGCTGGCCGAAGGCGTTGACCGCCTTGGGTGTGAGCGAGACGTTCGCCGTCGCCCCCGGCTTGAGCGCGGGGATGGTCTGGTAGCTGTCGCCGGCAATGACGACGGCGTCCGTAAAGCTGATGCTCGAGTGGTTTTCGATGGTCCCGGTCAGCAGGCCGTTCACCAACCGGAGGTGGGCGCTCAACGCCGGTGCTGAGGCGATCGATTCAGTGGCGAAGCCCCCAAGGGAGAAGGCCGTCATCCCGGGTAGCGTGACGTCATTGCTCGCGACGTTCACCTTCAGGCCGCTCGAGGAGTTGCTCCCGTTGAAGCCGCCCGTGTTGCTGATCGGGCTGATCAGTAATCCCTCGCCCGCAATGCTGGCATGGTAGTCGCCGCGGCTCGGCGGGATCACGCCGGTGTAGACCTCCTGATAAGCGTGGTCCCATCCGGGTTGGATGTGCAGGATCGCCACCTGGTTGATCTGTACCGAACGACCCTTGGTGAAGACTCCAGCCCCGTAGGCGCCAGCGGCCGCCACCACCGCGATCACGGGCACCGTGACCCAGGCCAGGGCCCGCCGATGCATTGCACCCAGCACGATGTAGTTGAGCGGACCGACGATCAGTACGTAGAGCAGGACCAGGACGCCCGTGACCTGCAGCGATGGCAGATCGAGGCCGGGCAGATTGCCCAGGACGGGAGTCAGAGCACCGCTCTTCGAGGCGACCGATGGTTGCGAGCCGAAACCGAACCCCGGACCACCGCCCATGCCATAAGCAAAGTTCTGCGCCGATCCGCCGGGGCCGAAGAAGGTCCGTGCCATCACCTGGCGCATCACGCTCTGGGTCTGGACGTTGATCGCCAGCGGTTGCTGCATCCAGTCGAAGGTAGCCATCGTCACCATTCCGGAGCCGACCGAGCGTTCGACCAGCAGTGGGCCCGCGCTCTGTGAGAGCCACGGCTTTCCCTGCGTCAGGGAGCCGGTTGCCAGCTCGACGGCCGAGGCTCCAAGCGCGGTGCTGTCGAGCACGGTCGTGCCGCTGATCTGCATCGGCAGCAGGCTGGCGGGAAGTCCGGCGAGTGTCTTGTGCCATGCCGCGCCGGTGCCCAGGAGGAGATCGCCGCCGGCATTGACGTAGTCGGCGATCGCGGCGCGCTGCCGGGCGGTAAGGCCGTCGGTGGCGAAATCGTTGATGGCCAGAATGTCGAAGGCGCGCAGGGGAATGGCGGACTCGGCGAGCTCGTCGGCCCGGAGATGCACGACGCGGGCCGAAATGCCGCCCGGATGGATGGCCGCGAACTCGTCGAAGGCGGTGCTTTCATCGGAGAGCACCCCGATGAGCGCTGAGGTTGTCCCGCCAGGCGATGCGTCCTGGGAGGCGATCACACGTCCGTCCTGCAGGATTCGGGCGGAGATCGTGATCCCCGTCGTCTCGACCCCGGCGTACATCCGGATCCGCTTGGTGGCGCCTCCGGCCAGACTGATCGGTTGGTCGTAGACCGTCAGCCCGATCGTGCCCGGCTGGCCGTTCAGTGATTCCTGAATCTCGATCGTGCCGTCGATGCCGGCGCCGGTGTTTTTCGCATCCACGGTGACCGGCATCCAGGCGCCCGGTTTGATCACGTCCTGGTAGCCAACGTGGACCGTAAGGATGATGTCGCTGCTCTTCGCCTGGCCGGCGATGCCCAGGCCGGGAATCGCCAGGCTCGCCAGGATGGCGGCGAGGCTGAGGCGCGCGGGCAAGCGGAAGCGCTGGGCACGCATCTATCTGTGTAAGACGCTGGCGACGGGGAAAAGTTCCGTTCTCGCCCTCTACCGCGACGGAGTATGGGCGGGCCCGGCGCCGTCGTCAATCCGCCGGATGACTGAGCCCGGTGGAAATGGACGGAGCGTGGCAAAGTGCCGGAGGAGGGACTCGAACCCACACGGACTTACGCCCAGGCGCTTTTGAGGCGCCCTCGTCTACCATTCCGACACTCCGGCGCGCGGTGCGAGTATATCCGAGCGATCCAGATGGAACTTATTAGCAATGTTTGCGTCTAAAGGCAGGAACCGCTGAATGGACGATCGCGACCTGGTGGGGCTCGCCCGCCGGGGCGATCGGGAGGCGTTTGGCCAATTGATCGTGCAATATCAAGTGCCGCTTTACAACATGGCGCTGCGGATGGTCGGCGCACCCGACGATGCCGCCGACATCGCGCAGGAAGCATTTCTGCGCGCCTGGGAGAAGATCCGGACCCTGCGCGACGCGCCGTTCAAGTCGTGGCTCTTTCAGATTGCCGCCAACCTTTGCTACGACCACTTCCGTCGGGGCCGTCGCTACGGGATGATGCCCGACGACGACCAGGGCGCCAAGATCGTGTCGCTCGGGATTGCTACGCCCGACCCGCAGGAGCGGGCCGAAGCCAACGAGCGCAACCGGTTGGTGCGCGACAGCATTGCAGGCCTCGACCACGACATGCGGATGGCGATCATCCTGCGCGATGTCAACGGCATGAGCTACGAGGAGATGGCCGCTGTGCTGCGCGTCCCGCTGGGCACCGTCAAGTCCCGGATCGCGCGCGCCCGCAGCGCCGTCCAGGAGCGGCTGCAGCAGCATCCGGATCTGTTTCCGATGTCGACGCCGACGGAGGATGCCCATGCCGAGTGAATCGCACACGCCGATCGAGCCGACGCTCGCGGAGCTGTCGGCGTACCTCGATCACGAGCTCGATGCGGGCGCGCAAGCGCGCGTCGCGGAGCACGTCGCCGGATGCAATCGCTGCAAGGCCCGGCTCGATGGTCTTCGTCAAACGGCCTATGCCATCCGTGGATTGCCGATGGAGACGCCGCCCAGGAGCTTCACCGTTCCGCAGCGTTCGCCGCGACGCAGCTGGGCACCCGTCGCCGGCTGGGTCGGCAGTCTGGCCGCCGCCACGGTTCTGGTGGTCTTCGGCGTGACGCATCTGAACTTTGGAGCTGGTCCGGCCGCGACGACCGCGAACCGGTCTGTGAGCGGTGGGCTCGCGGCTGCCCCGGCGCAGCCGGTCCAACCGTACGGCGCGGCGGCGCCCCTCTATCAATCGGAGACCCAGGCGAGTGTGGCAAAGGCCATTACACCGGTCAACAGCAAGACGGCGATCGATCCGACCAACAGCTCGCGATCGCTGACGATCGGCACCGACGCCCACGCCTACGCCGCCAATGGTGTTCTCCGCCTGCACGTCGCAACGGCGGGGCTCTCCACGAATGAGGCATCAACCGTTCGGATCTTTCTGGTGCGCGATCAGGGTCAGGGTGGATATGCCATCAGGCTGGCCCCCGCAACGAGTGCTCCCGGCTACCCCCTGCACTACGATGCGGCCTATGCGATCCCGCAAATGCCGTTGCCATCACCGGTGGCGGGCAACTACGTGCTGCAGGTCGAGATTCAGCTCAGCGACGGATCGGCGCTGATCGCCTGGCTACCGCTGACGATTACGTCTTAACCGCGCAGTTGCGGCGTCAGCGGCTCGCGGCGCACTCGCACAGAATTCCATCGTGCTCGTCTGCTCGCACGGGCCGCCTCCGCCGCCTGCGCTTATTCGGCCGAAAGGCCGGCTCGTCCTGCGGGCTCGCTTAGCTAACCGCGCAGTTGCGCTTATTCGGCCGAAAGGCCGGCGCGCCCTGCGGGCTCGCTTAGCTCTTCTCGGGCGGCGGCGGACCTTCGAGATCGGGCAGGTCCATGCTGTTGATCAGCTCTTTGAAGATCGAGAGCTTCTCGTCTTCCTCTTCTTCCTTTTCGGGGAAGACGCCGGCCTTGTCGAGGACGTCCTGTGACACCAGGATGGGGCAGGTCATCCGGACGGCGAGCGCGATGGCGTCGCTCGGCCGCGAATCGATCTCGACCTCCTTGCCGTTGACGCCGAGGAAGAGCCGGGCGAAGAAGACTTCATTGGTGAGCGAGGTCACCTGGATTTTCTTCAGCCGCATGTCGGCGCTCTGCAGGATGTTGGCCAGCAGGTCATGCGTGATGGGACGCTCCGGTGTGATGCCCGTGATCTTCAACGCAATCGCGTTGGCTTCGTAGATGCCGATCCAGATCGGGAGATAACGATCGGTTTCTTTTTCCTTCAGGATCACCACATGCTGCCCGCTGGGCATGTGGACGCGGATGGAATCGACCTGCATCTCCACGAACTTTGCCATCCGATTCGAGCCTATCTTACCATCGGATTTTCGCGCTCAGATACGTTTGCAAAGCTTCGCGCGTGACTAAACTTTGATCGTGTCGGAGCCCCAAAAGAAAGAACGGCTCATCCTGGTCGATGGGCACTCCCTGGTGTACCGGGCGTTCTTTGCCCTGCCATCCCTGACCGATCGGGAAGGCCATGTCGTGAATGCCGCCTATGGCTTCACGTCGATGTTGCTGCTCGCGCTGCAGGAGCATCCCGACTATGTGCTTGCGTCGTTCGACCTTGGTGGCCGCACCTTCCGCCACGAGGAGCTGGAGCAGTACAAGGCGACACGCCGACCCACCCCGCCGGAGCTGGCGCCGCAATTTCCGTTGACCCGCGACATCGTCCGCGCCTTTGGCATCCCCATCTATGAGGTGCAGGGCGTCGAGGCCGACGACGTGATCGGCACGCTCGTCCGGCAGGCGCGCGAGCGGGGCCTGCACAGCACCATCGTCACCGGCGACCTGGACGCCCTGCAGCTGGTCAATGACGACGTCTACGTGCTGACCAGCAAGCGCGGCGTTTCGGAAACCATTCTCTATACACCGGAGCGTGTGCGCGAGCGCTATGGCCTCGAACCAGTGCAGACCGTCGACCTCAAGGGTCTGATCGGCGATGTTTCCGACAACATCCCCGGCATCCGCGGCATCGGTGAGAAAACCGCCATCAAGCTGATCCAGGAATTCGGCTCGGTGGAGAACCTGGTCGCCAACCGGGAACAGGTCACCCCCCCCAAAGTCAGGAAGCTGCTCCAGGAGTTCGGTGACCAGGCATTGCTGAGTAAGCGGATGGCGACCATCGTGCGCGACGTGGCCGTGCAGCTCGATCTCAGTCGAGGCTCGGCGAAGGACTATCGGCCGGACGCGGCGCGCACCATGCTGGCCGACCTGGGCTTCCGCAGCCTGGCCGCTCGGGTCCCGACCACCTGGCGCGATGGCAGCACACTGTCGGCACCCCCGATCTTCGCTCCGTCCAACCAGGGCCGGCTTCCGCTCGAGTCCGAGCCCGCCCGCCAGCCGGTCCAATCCACGCTCACGCTGGAGTCGCCGCCCACCCAGGCCGTCAACATCGTTCGCGATGCCGCCGACCTGGACCGGCTGGTGGCCGCGTTTTCTCGAGCAGAGCGGGCCGGCTTCCAGGTCATCACGGTCGATGACGTGCCGCGACGCGGCCGGATCGCGGCCATCGTCGTGGGACTCGAGGAGCGCGACATCTATTACGTGCCGGTGGCGCACGAGCAGGAGCATTGCCTGGAGATGCGCGACGTCCTCGAGCGGTTTGGGCCCGCGCTGCGCAGCCGGAAGCCGTCCAAGCTCGGCTTCAACCAGAAAGCCGACTATCTCGCCCTGCGCGCGCACGGCATCGAGCTCCAGGGCGTGGACTGGGACCTGCTGGTCGCCGCCTATCTCTTGAACTCGGGCGTTCGGTCGCCCAGCCTGGAGGCGCTGGCCTCGGATGTCCTGCACCGGACGATCGACGGCCGCGAATCGCTGTTCGGCAGCGGCAAGACCGCGATGACCTGCGACCAGGTGGAGGTGGTGCGTGCGGCCGCGTTCTTTGGCGAGCGAATGCGGGTCATGCTCGAGCTGGCTCCGCGGCTGCAATCAGAGCTGCAGCGGCTGGGGAATGCCGAGCTCTTTCGAGATCTCGAGATGCCGCTGGTCCCGGTCCTGGCCGAGATCGAGATCGCCGGCGTCGCGATCGATCTGCCCTACCTGCAGCAGGTGTCCCGCGAGCTCTACGAGCAGCTGCAACGGCTCGACCAGGATATCGAAGATGTCGCGCATGGGCCGATCAACGTCAACTCACCCCAGCAGCTGGCCCGCTTTCTGTTTGAGGACCTCAACCTGCCCGGTGGTCGCAAGACGAAGAGCGGCTACTCGACCGACGCCACGGTGCTCGAGGGATTGCGCGACCAGCATCCAGTGGTGCCCAAGATCCTGGAATTTCGGCAGCTCAGCAAGCTGAAGGGAACCTACGTCGACGCCCTGCCGCTGCTCGTCGACCCGCGCACCCACCGGGTGCACACATCGTTCAACCAGACGGTGGCCGCGACCGGCCGGTTGTCGTCCTCCGATCCCAACTTGCAGAACATTCCGATCCGTACCGAGGTCGGCCAGAAGGTGCGCCGCGCGTTCATCCCCAGCCGGCCCGGCGACGTGCTGTTGTCCGCGGATTATTCGCAGATCGAGCTCCGCGTGCTGGCCCACATGACCGACGATCCCGTGCTGGTCGATGCCTTCGCCCGTCGGGAGGACATCCACGCCCGCACCGCCGCCGAAGTCTTCGGGATTCCGCAGGCTGAGGTCACGCCCAACCAGCGGCGGCTGGCCAAGGTCGTCAACTTCGGCCTCTTCTATGGATTGAGCGATTTCGGGCTGGCGCGCGACACCGGCATGTCGGCGGAGGATGCGCGGGCGTTCATCGATGCGTACTTCCGGGCCTACAATCGCGTCCGCGAATTCCTGGAGGGGATCAAGATCCAGGCGCGCGAGCAGGGCTATGTGGAAACGCTGCTGCACCGGCGGCGCTACATCCAGGACATCCGCTCCCCCAACCGGATGCTCCGTCAGGCCGCCGAGCGCATCGCCATCAACATGCCGGTGCAGGGATCGGCCGCCGACATCATGAAGCTGTCCATGATCCGTCTGCAGCAGTACCTGCGGGAGCACGAGCTGGCCAGCCGGATGATCCTGACCGTGCACGATGAGCTCGTCTTCGAGGTTCCGCCGGCAGAGCGCGATCGGCTGGTGGAAGCCGTTCCCGACCTGATGGCGACGGCCTACCCACTGAATGTTCCGGTCCAGGTCGATCTCAAACTGGGTCCGAACTGGCAGGACATGGAACGCGTGCGGCTGGTCGCCGCGCAGGCCTGAGCGAGGCGCCATGCCCGAACTTCCTGAAGTCGAGACGGTCGTGCGCGACCTGCGACCGCAGCTGAGCGGCCGGACCATCACCTCGGTCAAGCTCAGCCGCGATCCCGCGATCCTGGCTCGGCTGATCCGCTATCCGTCAGCTCGCCGGTTTATCCAGGGGCTGTCAGGCCGAACCATCCGCACCGTCGAGCGCCGCGGCAAGTACATCGTCATGCCGTTGGGCGAAAACGGCCGACGGTTCGTGATCCACCTGGGAATGACCGGGCACCTGCGCGTCTGGGAGCCGGAGGAGGCGGCCGCCAAGCACACGCACTTCCGTGCCCTGCTGGACAGCGGTCTGGAGCTGCGCTACGACGATCAGCGGCAGTTCGGCCGCTTGCTGCTGGGCAGCCAGGAGGAGCTGGTCGCCGCCCGGGCATTCCCGGCTCGGCTTGGCCCGGAGCCGATCCACGGCGATTTGACCGAGGCCGAGTTCGAAAAGCTGGTTCGCGCTCGCCGGCGGCCGGTCAAATCGGCCCTATTGGATCAATCGTTTCTCGCGGGCGTGGGGAATATCTACGCCGACGAGGCATGTTTTCGGGCGGGAATCCGTCCTAGCCGGTGGACGCATCGCCTCACCCTGCGTGAACGGCGGGCGCTTTACTCGGCGATCCAGGAGGTTCTGGAGAACAGCATTGCAGCGCGTGGCTCGTCGATCATCAATTACGTCGACGCCTTCGGCGTCCGCGGCACCAACCAGGAGCGGTTGCTGGTCTATGGACGCGGCGGCGAGCCCTGCCTGAGATGCGGGACGCCCTTGCAAGCCACTCGCCTGGCGGGCCGCGGCACCGTGTATTGCCGCAAGTGCCAGCGCTAATCCGGCCGCACTGGCCCCGGCTCAGCCGCCGGTTGATGGTTACCGCCGGCGTCTTCTTCGGCCTGTTCCTGGTGGTGACGATCCTGGTCATCGCTGGGGCCTTCGACTCGCTGAACCTTCGGCTGACGACCTACCTACAACACCGTGGCAGCTATGGCCAGGATGTGGCGCTTGGGCTGTTCACCTACCTGGGCAGCATCGAGGTCACGCTCGTGATCGCAGCCCTGATCGGCATCGGGCTGTTCCGGGGCCTCCGCCTGCTGGCGGTGCTGCCGGTAGCGGTCGTCCTGCTCGGCTCCGGCCTGGAGATCGTGGGCAAAGACCTGATCCACAGCGTCGCTCCCGGACATGTGTTCCAGCGGTTTCCGCACATCCTCCCCAGCATCGGCCACCACCTCGGCCAGTACGCGTACCCCAGCGGGCACGTCCTCCGGGCGACGCTCACCTACGGCCTGGTCCTCTACCTGGCCGAGCGCTGGGAGCTTTTCGGTCGTGACAGTTCCCGGCTCAGCCCGGTGCTCGCCCTGGTGATCTTCTTCGTCGGCTATGGCGTCGTCTACCTGGGCTGGCACTGGCTTTCCGACGCGCTCGGTGGCCTGCTCCTCGGGTTGACGCTGCTCTTCGGCCTGATCGCCTACCTGGAGCGGAAACGCACGATTAATCCAGGACACGTCAACCCGGCCGACTGACCCCAACCTGGCCAGGGTTTGTGGCGACCCATACCTACAATTAATCCGTGCCCAGATTTGCGTTTACGGCTGGTTTTGCGCCCGCGGGGGGGCAGCCAGAAGCCATCAGGAAGCTTGCCGAGGGGGTCGATAAGGGCCTGAAACACCAGGTCCTGCTTGGCGTGACCGGCTCCGGCAAGACGATGGTGGTCGCCCAGATGATCCAGGAGATGCAGCGGCCCACCCTGGTGATGTCGCCCAACAAGACGTTGGCCGCCCAGCTCTGCAGCGAGTTCCGCTCGTTCTTCCCCAACAACGCCGTCGAGTACTTCGTCAGCTATTACGACTATTACCAGCCCGAGGCCTACATCCCCCGGACGGATACCTATATCGAGAAGGACTCGTCCCGCAACGACGAGATCGATCGGCTGCGGCAGTCGGCGACCCGGGCGCTGCTCACCCGGCGTGATGTCATCGTGGTCGCCAGCGTCTCCTGCATTTACGGCGTCGGCTCACCCGAGGACTACCTGGGCGAGTCGGTCGAGATCCACGCCGGGGAGGGTTTTCGCCGCGACATCTTCCTGCGCAAACTGACCAACCTGCAGTACCAGCGCAACGACGTCGATTTCGGCCGGTCGCGCTTCCGCGTCCGGGGCGACACCGTCGACGTCCAGCCGTCCTATGACCAGATCGCGACCCGCGTCCAGTTCAACGGCGACGAGGTGGAGCGGATCGTCCAGATCGACCCGCTGACCGGCGAGATGATCGGCGACCTCGAGCTGTTCCAGGTCTTCCCGGCGACGCACTACGTGAC
This sequence comes from Candidatus Dormiibacterota bacterium, assembly GCA_035716185.1. Taxonomy (GTDB): domain Bacteria; phylum Chloroflexota; class Dormibacteria; order CF-121; family CF-121; genus CF-13. The sequence goes on along the minus strand of DASTJZ010000071.1, from coordinate 16,608 downwards.
GCCGCGCGAGAAGCTGCTGCGGGCGCTGGACGCGATCAGTGACGAGCTGGAAGAGCGGGTCGCCTGGTTCGAGAGCCAGGGCAAGCTGCTGGAAGCGCAACGCCTGCGTCAGCGGACGCTCTTCGATATGGAGATGATGCGGGAGACCGGCAGCTGCGCCGGGATCGAGAACTATTCGCGGCATCTCACCGGTCGTCGGCCCGGCCAGGAGCCCTACACCCTGATGGACTTCCTGCCCGAGGACACGCTGGTCGTCGTCGACGAGTCGCACGTCGGGGTGCCGCAGGTCGGCGGCATGTACGGCGGCGACCGGTCGCGGAAGATCCCCCTCGTGGACTACGGGTTCCGGCTGCCCTCGGCCCTGGACAACCGGCCGCTGACGTTTGCCGAATGGGAGCGCAAGGTCGAACAGGTCGTCTATGTATCCGCCACCCCGGGGCCGTACGAGGAGCAGCGCTCGCAGCAAACGATCGAGGTCATCATCCGCCCGACCGGCCTGGTCGATCCGACGGTGGAGGTCCGGCCCACCAAGGGCCAGATCGACGACCTGCTGGGCGAGATCAAAAAGCGTGTCGACAAGAAGCAGCGGACGCTGGTCACGGTGCTGACCAAGAAGATGGCGGAGGACCTGACCGACTATCTGCGCGAGATGGGCATCAAGGTGAACTATTTGCATTCGGACGTCGATACGCTGGAGCGGGTCGAGATTCTGCGTGACCTGCGGCTCGGCGTCTTCGACGTGCTCGTCGGCATCAACCTGCTGCGCGAGGGACTCGACCTGCCCGAGGTGGCGTTCATCGCCATCCTCGACGCCGACAAGGAAAGCTACCTGCGCGATGCCCGCTCGCTGATCCAGACCATCGGCCGGACGGCGCGCAACGTCGAGGGGCACGTCATTCTCTACGGCGATACGATCACCGGCTCGATGCAGCGGGCGATGGACGAGACTGATCGCCGGCGAGCCATCCAGATCGCGTACAACGAGGAGCACGGGATCACGCCGGCCACCATCGTCAAGGCGGTCTACAACCTCGAGCGGCAGCAGGAGAAGGCGGTCGAGGAGACCATCGCGACGCTGGCCTCTGGCTTGCCGCCAGATGAGATCGAGCGGCTGATCAAAGACCTGGAGCGGCAGATGAAGAAGGCGGCGCGCGACCTGCAGTTCGAGCGAGCCGCGGAGCTGCGTGATCGGCTGGTCGCGTTGCGTCGCGACGCCCTGGATTACCGCTCGTCGCTGACGCCGGCCGCGGCCGCCGAGTCGGGACAGTGGCGCAAACCGAAGACGAGCCGGATGAGAGCCCGGGTGCATGGGTAAGACAAGGGCAATGCCGACCCAGCACACCGAGATCGTCATCAGAGGCGCGCGCGAGCACAACCTCAAGGACGTCGATCTGACCATCCCGCGAGACAAGCTGGTCGTCTTTACCGGTCTGTCCGGATCCGGGAAGTCGTCGCTGGCCTTCGACACGATCTACGCCGAGGGACAGCGTCGGTATGTCGAGTCACTGTCCTCCTATGCCCGGCAGTTCCTGGGCCAGATGGATAAGCCCGACGTCGACCAGATCGACGGGCTGTCGCCGGCGATTTCGATCGACCAGAAGGGGACGAGCCATAATCCGCGGTCAACCGTCGGGACCGTCACGGAGATCTATGACTACATGCGCTTGATGTGGGCGCGCATCGGCCATCCGCATTGTCCGATCAGCGGGCACGAGATCACGCGCCAGACGACGGAGCAGATTGCCGACAAGGTGATGGAGCTGCCGCAGGGCAGCCGCGTGATGGTCCTCGCGCCGGTCGTGCGCGATCGCAAGGGCGAGCACCTGGACGTGCTGAACGAAGCCAGGAAGGCCGGCTTCGTACGCGCCCGCGTCGACGGCAACCTGTATGAGCTGAGCGAGAAGATCCCGCTCGACAAGAACAAGAAGCACAACGTTGCGATCGTGGTCGACCGGCTGGTGATCGAAAAGGAAGGCATCAGCCGGCTGCGCGAGTCGGTGGAGACGGCGGCGAAGATGGCCGGCGGGATGGTCCTGATCGCGCGCGCCGACGGCAAAGGCGACGACCAGCTTTTCAGCCAGAACTTTGCCTGCCCCTACGACGGTTTCTCGATGGAGGACCTGGCACCGCGCAACTTTTCGTTCAACAATCCGCACGGCGCATGTCCGGCGTGCACCGGGCTGGGCACGAAACTCGAGGTCGACCCTGATCTGGTCATTCCAGATAAGGATCGATCGCTCAGCGGCGGCGCGATCCGCACCTGGGGTCGCTCGTCGTACTTCTACAACGACCTGGTCGCGGCCGTGGCCCATCGATACAAGATCCCGATGGACAAGCCCTTCGGCAAGCTGAGCGTCAGGGAGCGGCAGATCGTTCTCTACGGCAACAACGGCGATCCGCTGCGCGTGAAGTACTTCAACAGCGAGGGGCAGCGGCGCTGGTACGAGACGTCGTATGAGGGCATCATCCCGAACCTCGAGCGCCGGTACCGTGAGACCGAGTCGGAGTTCATCCGTGCCGAGATCGAGCGCTTGATGAGCACCAAGCCCTGCCCGGTTTGCAAGGGTAAACGGCTCAAGCCCGAATACCTCGCCGTCACGATCCAGGATCGATCGATCATGGACGTCACCGACCTGTCGATCACGGCCGCGCAAGGATGGTTCGCGAAGTTGCAGCTACCGGAGCGCGAACTGTTGATCGCGCGCGCGATCTTGAAAGAGATCCGCGAGCGGCTCCAGTTCCTGGTCGACGTCGGCCTCGATTATTTGAGCCTGGCCCGCGCGGCCGAATCCCTGTCTGGGGGTGAGGCGCAGCGCATTCGGCTCGCGACCCAGATCGGCTCCAAGCTGATGGGCGTCCTCTACATCCTGGACGAGCCATCGATCGGGCTGCACCAGCGTGACAACCGAAAGCTGATCACGACGCTGCTCGCGCTGCGCGACATCGGCAACACCGTCGTCGTCATCGAGCACGACGAGGAGACGATGCGGACCGCGGACTTCATCGTCGACATCGGACCGGGCGCCGGCGAGCACGGCGGACGAATCGTCGCCACCGGAACGTTCGATGACATCGTTAAATCGCCGGAGTCGATCACCGGGGCGTTCTTGCGCGGCGAGCGCTCGATCCCGCTCCCCAGCCGGCGGCGCAAGGGCAACGGCCAGATGGTGGTCGTGCGAGGGGCGACCGAGAACAACCTGAAAAACATCGATGTCTATTTCCCGCTGGGCGAGCTGATCTGTGTGGCGGGCGTGAGCGGCTCCGGCAAGAGCACGCTGGTCAGCGACATCCTCTACCGCCGGATGGCGCAGCACTTCTACCGGGCTAAGGATCGCCCCGGTGCGTATCGCGAGATCACCGGCCTCAACTTCATCGACAAAGTGATCAATGTCGACCAGTCGCCTATCGGGCGCACGCCGCGGTCGAACCCGGCGACATACACCGGCGTCTTCACCTACATTCGCGAGCTTTTCGCCGAGATGCCCGAGGCGCGCGTGCGCGGCTACGGACCGGGCCGGTTCAGCTTCAACGTCAAGGGCGGCCGCTGCGAGAATTGCGAGGGCGACGGCATCATCAAGATCGAGATGCACTTTCTGCCCGACGTCTACGTCCCGTGCGAGGTGTGCAAGGGCAAGCGCTACAACAAGGAAGCGCTCGAAGTGACCTACCGCGGCAAGACGATCGCCGACGTGCTGGACATGAGCGTCGAGCAGGCGACCGAGTTCTTCGACCGCATCCCCCGCATCAAGCGGAAGCTGCAGACCCTGTGCGAGGTCGGCCTCGGCTACATCCGGCTGGGCCAGCCGGCGACGCAGCTGTCCGGCGGGGAGGCGCAGCGGGTGAAGCTGACCGAAGAGCTGAGCCGCCGCGACACCGGCAAGACCTTCTACATCCTCGACGAGCCGACCACCGGTCTACACTTCGCCGACATCGAGCGGCTGCTCAACGTGCTGCACCGCCTGGTCGATGCCGGCAACACGGTGGTCGTCATCGAGCACAACCTCGACGTCCTCAAGACGGCGGACCACATCATCGACCTGGGCCCCGAAGGCGGCGACAAGGGCGGCGAGGTGGTAGCAACCGGCACGCCGGAGGAGATCGCGCGGAACCCCCGGTCGTTCACCGGCCAGTACCTGAAGCGGGTCCTGGGCCGCGAACTGGCGATAGCCTAGAGACATCATGGCGGCCACGACCAAGGCGGCTCCGATCACGGAGCGGTCCGACTATCTCCGCGAGCGGCTGAAGGCGCTACCCGACAGCCCGGGCGTCTACCTGATGCGGGACGCCCAGGGCCGCGTCATCTACGCGGGCAAGGCGCTGAGCCTTCGTAATCGCGTGCCCAATTACTTCCAGGCCTCCAGCCTGCTTCCCGAGCACATCTCGGCCATGGTGGCGCGTGTCTACGAGTTCGAGGTGATCACCACCGCGACCGAAAAGGAGGCGCTGGTCCTCGAGCAGACGATGATCAAGCGCCACCGGCCGCGGTTCAATATTCGGCTGCGCGACGACAAGAACTACCTCTATATCAAGCTGCCGCTCGACGAGGATTTCCCGCGCATCACACTGGTTCGACGGCCGGCCAACGACGGCGCCCGCTACTGGGGACCCTACACGCACGCGATCGCCCTGCGGACGACGTTGAAGACGGTGCGGCGGGTGATCCCCTACCGCAGCTGCAAGGACTCGGAGTTCGCGCTGGGCCGGCCCTGCTTCTATTACCACCTCAACCTGTGCCCCGCGCCCTGCGCCGGCTTCATCAACCGTGAGGCCTACCACGAGCAGCTGAACCAGGTGGCGAGCTTTCTGGACGGCCGCTCCGACCACGTGGCGAAGCGGCTGAAGCAACAGATGCAGGAGGCCGCCGACAAGCTGGAGTACGAGGCGGCCGCGCGCTACCGGGACCGGCTCGGAGCCATGGAGCGGATGGCGGAGCGGCAGAAGGTGCTGGCCATGAGCCGCTACGACCAGGACCTCTTTGGCCTGGCCCGCGCCAACGGCCAGGGCTCCGTCCGGGTGTTCAGCGTGCGCGAGGGCCGGCTCTCGGGTTCGGAGAACTTCGACCTGGTCGGGCTGGGCAAAGACCAGTCGAACGGCGACGTGTTGAACGCCTTTGTTTCCCAGTACTACGCGAACGCGACGCACATCCCCAAGGAGGTGTTTGTTCCAGAGGTCTTGCCCGACCGGGAACTGATCGAACAGTGGTTGAGCGAGCGTCGGGGGAGCCAGGTGTCCGTGCGAGTGCCGCAGCGTGGCAAGCAGCGCGAGCTGCTGCAACAGGCGGCAGCCAACGCCGAAGAAACGATGCGCCAGCTGCGAATCCGGCTCGATTACGACGCGGAGCGGACGGCGTCGTTGCTCAACGACCTCCAGGCCCGCCTCGAGCTACCGGCGCTGCCGGTCCGGATCGAGTGCTACGACATCTCGAACATCCAGGGCAAGTACCCGGTGGGATCGATGGTGGTGTTCGAAGATGGTCGCCCCAAGCCTGCGCACTACCGCCACTTTCGGATCAAGACGGTGGAGGGGGCGAACGACTTCGCCATGTTGCAGGAGGTCCTCCGGCGCAGGTTCGGCCGGCTGGCTCGATCGGAAGAGGGGATACCAGAGGAACCGAGCTTCAGCCGCCTTCCCGACCTGGTGCTGGTCGACGGCGGCAAGGGGCAGCTCTCGGCCGCGCGCGAGGTGCTGGAGTCGATGGGCCTCGGGTCGGTGCCAACCTTCGGGCTGGCCAAGGAGCACGAGGAACTGTTTCGTCCGCAGGAAAGCGAGCCGCTCCGCTTGCCGCTCGACTCCGAGGCGCTCTTCCTGGTGCAGCGGATTCGGGACGAAGCGCACCGGTTCGCCATCACCTTCCACCGGGTGGTGCGGCGGAAGGACGCGTTTGCCTCGGTGCTCGACGGCATCAGCGGGCTGGGGCCGGTGCGGCGGCGGGCGTTGCTACGCCGCTTCGGCAGCATCGAGAACATCCGGAATGCGAGCCCCGACGAGCTGATGGGCGTCAAGGGCATCACGCAGCCGCTCGCCGTCGCCATCAAGGAAATCCTCTGAGATAATTCCAGGGCCGTGGATCGTCAGCTGCGCCGCTGCTCGTTCTGTGGGAAGCCACAGGGGGAGGTGCGCCTGGTGGCCGGCCCGTCGGACGTCTACATCTGCCACCTCTGCGTGGCGCTCTGCAGCGAGATCCTGGCCCAGGATGCGCCCAGCGCCGTCGCGCCGCTGACCCGTACCGAGGTCACCTCGGCAAAGGGGGCCCGGCCGCAGCCTCCCGACGGCTAGCCCGGCGAAGGGAAAATCGACCGGGGTGCCAGCCCGCCCCCGCTCGACCGTTATAGCGTCGTGCCGGACTCGGCCGATTTGTCCAGCGCGCTCGGCCAGGCCGTCGACGGGGGGCGGCAGTTCCTCGCGCGCGTCGAATCCCTCGCGGGAAGCGTTGCCGCTGAGCTCGCCAAGCACGAGCAGGCCCGCCGCGAATGGGCGGACGAGCGCCAGGCCCTTTCCGAGGAGCGCCGGCAGCTTCAGGCGCAGCTCGACTCCCTGAACACGGCCCTGGCCTCCGTTCGGGATACCGTTCGAAAGCTGGAACAGGAGCGGCTGCAGGTTACGGCCGACCGTGACCAGATCCGCCAGGCGCGCGAGGCCATGGAGCGCGAGCTGGGCGGCGTGCGCGACAAGTTGCAAGCCGCCGAACACGACACCGCACGGATCCAGGCCGAGCTCGCGACCAGCGCCGCCGAGGTTGCAAAGGCGCGCGAGCAGCTGGCGGTGGTGAGCAAGGACCGCGACACCCTGCAGGCCGACCAGATCCAGTGGGGGCTCGATCGCGAGCAGCTGCTCGCGGAACAGGCGCGCCTCAAGGAGCGGGCGTCGGCGCTGGAAGCCGACCTTGCAACGGAGCGGTCCGAGTTCGAGGGCCTCCAGGCGCGTCACGCCGAACTCACCGAGCAGTCGAACAAGCTGGCGGCCGACTGGGCTACCCGGCGTCAGGCGCTGGCCGCGGAGATTGCGGCCCAGAACGAGGAGATGGAGCAGGTTCGCCGGGCGCTCCAGGCGAGCCAGGAGCGGGACCGCCGGGTCGTGCCCGCGCCGGCCAGTCCACCCGTCACGGCGCTCAACGCCGACCTGAGCCACGTGGTCAACTCCCGCTTGAACACCCTGGTCGGATTCTCGAGCGTCCTGCTCGACGAGCGAGCCAATCCACTCAGTCCCGAAGAACGCCGCGAGTACGTCAAGTACCTGCACGACAGCGCTCTCAAGCTGGGCGAGGCGGTCCGCTCCGTCACGGGCAGCCGCCCGGCCAATGCCGAGAACAGGCCGCCCGTGGTGGATCCCGAGCGACGGCCTCCGGACATCCTGGTCGCGGACAACGACCAGGCCTCGCGACAGCGGATCGAGCCATTCCTCAAACGGGCCGGCTATGAAGTCGTCTACGTCGAGAACGGCCCGCGCGCCCTGGAGAAGGCCTCGCACCTCCAGCCGCTCGCGATCCTGCTCGACGCCTCGCTACCGCCGAGCGGCGCGTCCACGCTGGTCCGTGAGCTGCGGAAGGATCCTCGCACCCGGGAGATCCCGATGGTGCTGCTGACGTCACCGAGCGGACCGCCGATCGCGATTGCCGACTGCGAGGTGCTGACCAAGCCGATCGACCGCCAGCAGCTGGTCCAGCTCATGGTGCGCTTCGACCTGATGGCCGATAGCAAGCGCGCGCGCAAGATGCCGGCGAATGTCCTGGTGATCGACGACGACTCGCAGGCGGTCAGCCTGGTCAAAGCCATCCTGAAACCGTTCAACGTCCGCGTCACGGCGGTCGACAACGGTCGGAGCGGCATCGAGCACGCGCTGCGAAACAAGCCCGATCTCGTGATCCTCGACCTGCTGATGCCCGACATCGACGGGTTCGAAGTGGTGACCTCGCTCCGTCGCGACAAGGACATGAGCCGCGTTCCGATCCTGATCCACACCGCCAAGCCGCTGTCCGCCGACGATCGTCAGCGTCTCGATGGAAAGGTCGAGTCGATTGTGGAGAAAGCCGAGTTCCAGCCGGAGCGGTTCCTCGAGCTGCTGCTCAAGCGGGGCGAACGCCGCAAGCGCGCAGCCTAGCCCGGCGAGCGCCGGCCGCGATAAAACGGCGTTCCCGCCCATAGGCGAGCGACGAGGGCAAGGCCCCAAATCGAATCGATATTTGGGTAGTGGGTCAATTTGGAACTGATCCCCTCTAAGGCCGATTAAGATGGCGACATGGCGGAGGGGATCGACCAAGCCAACGCCTTGGCCGAAGCCCAACTGACGATCCAGGCCACGTTCATCACCAATCTTGATGCCCGTGCGGTCGGCTACCTGGGCGTCAGTCTTGCGCTTGTTGCGCTGGACATTACCTTCCGAGATGGCATCGGCCCCGTCTGGTGGCTCCCCTGTGTTGGCTTCGTAATCGCCGCCGTTCTTGGCATTCTGGCGCTTACCCCGCTGAGGTTCCAGTTGGGCCCACACTTGCCGGACATGAGTGCGGCAGGAGCAGTCTTCCCGGCCCTTGCGGCTTACGATTCACTCCGCGCTGCGGTCGCAAGAAACACCGCCGAATTGGGCTACAAGAGGAGGGTTCTATTTTGGACGGCCATCCTGCTACTGGTAAGCTCGCTGATCTCAATCCTTTTGTTCCTGATCACCAAGCGCTAAGATCGATCTATGGCGGTTCAAATGGAAACTAAACCCGCAGCCAAAGCTACGACCGAACCCTCAACGGAGCCCCTTGCGCCGGAGGAGATCGAGGTCGGACTCATTCCCCTCCCGAGTGCGATCAAGAACTTCGCCTTTCGTTTGTTTGGGTTCCCTCAACTAGCTGAGTAGGGGAGCGATTTCAAAGGCAGTCCAGACGTGGTCTGCAACCCCTGTCGCCATGGCGGGCGTCTTGCCCAGCGTCTTGTGAACCCGGGCAAAGTTGTAGTGCACGAAGTGAAGGGCGACAGCGGCGTATAGGTTCTCGACCTTCTTGGAGAAACCGTTGGTCAGTCGAGTCATCCGCCGCATCCCCATCCGCATGGTGAGGTTCTGCCGCTCGACGTAGCTGGTCGAGATGTGGTCGGGGGTCAGGGTTGCCGGTCACGGTCTCTGGAAACGAAGCGATCACCATGGGTTGGCTATACCGCGCTTCTTGGATAGTCTCGCCGCTGAGAGGAACGGGGCGGCCGAAAAGCCTGGTAGTGGTGCCCTCGGAGGCGTACACCTTGCGCAGCATGGCGAAGTCGATCTCTTTGCCGAAGGCCCCGCCAACGGCGTCGATGTACTTCCGATAGCCATCCGTCGTGAGCTGCACCCGCCGGCCATCATGGCGCCGATGATCATGACGAGGATCGTCCGCCAGACCAACGCGACTCCGAGCGTGAAGATACCGAGAACGATGAAGTTGGCCTGCTGAATCACCCACCGGGACCACCATGAGGGTGCTGATCGCCTGCCGGAAGGCGTCATAGCCGGGCCGGGTCGCACCCTCGACCAGGTAGACGGCATCGATGAACGCGGGAGCAAGGGTCCCGCAGATGAGGAGCCACACCACGAGAGGGCGAGGCACCGCTTGACGTGGTTCGAGAATCGCCGCCCCTACGTTCGCAGCGATCTGGTTAGGTGACGACTTCGGTCGCCCGCGATTCGCCGGCGACGCGATCGGGATGGTCGGCCGCGACCCGCTCGCGACGGAGCAGATAGGCGATGACCGGGAGCGTGAGCGCGATCACGACCAGGGCGGTGACCTGGGCCTGCTTGAGGCCGCCGAGGATCACGATGTTGTCCCGCACGAAGAAGATGAAGAACTGGGTGATCGAATACAGGACCAGGTAGAGCATGGCCAGCATGCCCTCGGGATGAATCCGGGTTCGTAGATTCCAGAGGACGAGAAACAACGCCAGGCTGATGAGCAGCTCGTACAGGCTGGCTGGCTGCACCGGCGTGTTCAGCGGGCCGAAGGTGTGCGGATTGGTGTACTCGAACCCCCAGCCGTTGGTCTTATAGCCGACGATGTCGCCGTTGATGATGTTCCCGATCCGGCCAATAGCCTGCCCGATGGTCAGCCCAAGTGCGCCGACGTCGAGCAGACTCCAGAAGGGGATGTGCCAGAGCCAGGTGGAGATCGCTAACGCCAGCCCTCCTCCGAAGATCGCGCCGTAGAAGGCCATCCCGCCCTGCCAGACGGCGAGGATTTCCGTGGGATGGTGCAGGTAGAAGGATGGGTTGTTCTGGACGACGTAGTAGAGGCGCCCGCCCACGATCCCCAGGATGGCCGCCAGCAGGGCGACGTTCATCAACTGGTCTCGGTTGATCCCCCGTCGGGGCGCGTCGCGGAGGGCGACCTGGATACCAGCATAGAGGCCGATCGCGATCATGATCCCGTACCAGTGGATCTTCAGGCCGTTGGAGCCACCGATGGTGACCAGAACAGGATCGATTCCGATCTTGATCAGCACGGGCCAAGTCTAATCTGTGAGGGTGCGAGACCGGTCGTCCTTTACCGATGAAGTAAAGGCCGAACTTGCCAATGTCGAGCCAGCCCGATCGTGCTGCCGCGAGGCCGAGCTGGCGGCCATCGTCGAGGCGCTCGCGGGGGCACAGCCCCCTCCCCGGCCCACCCCACAAGGGGAAGGGAGAACTGACGGAGTGGCACACTTACGGATCCCTCGGAATGCCGTCGCCCGCAAGGTGGTGCACCTGGCCAAGATCGCCGGCGGCCGCGTCGAAACGGTTCGGAAAGGCGCCACCGAGAAGCGGCCAACGTACGAACTGCGCCTGACCCTGCCGGCGGGCCGCGGTTCGCAGGACACCTGCTGCGCGCGCGCCATCCTGCGTGGAACCTTTTTGGCCCGCGGCGTGCTGGGCAACCCCGCCGATGCCTATCACCTGGAGATGGCCCTACCTGATGGTGGCGGCCTCCTGGAATCGGGCGCGACGCGATCGGGCATCCCGCTGAAGCGCCTGATGCGGCGGGGGCGCTCGGTGTACTACCTAAAAGGCGCCGAACCCATCGCGCGGCTGCTCCGCCTGATGGGGGCAAACCGGGCGGTGATGCGCTTCGAGCACGACCGGATTCTGCGGGAGATGCGGAGTCAGGCGAATCGACGAGCGAACAGCGAAACGGCCAATGTCGAGAAACAGCTTCGCGCCGCGCTCCGCCAGCGGGCGGTGGTGCGAGCGCTGAAGGCCACGGATCACCGCCTGGAGTCCCTTCCCCCAGCCGTTCGGGAGGTCGCCGAGCTCCGACTGGCGCACCCGCGTGCCAGCCTGCGGGAGCTGGGCGAGCTCTCCCAGCTCAGCCGGGCAGCCGTCGCCAACCGGTTGCGGCGACTGGTGGCGCATTCGAATTGAAATGGTCTAATAGATTGCGTTCGCATGCATGCGAACGAGGAGGATCCCCATGCCGGTGAAAGTTGGCATCAACGGGTTCGGACGCATTGGTCGGAACATTTACCGCGCCGCCCATGGCCGGCGTGATCTCGAGATCGTCGCCGTCAACGACATCACCGACCCGGGAACCCTGGCGCACCTTCTGAAATACGACTCGATCCTGGGCAACTTCGAGGGCCAGGTCCACGCCGACGGGGATGCGCTCAAAGTCAACGGCAGCACCGTCAGGGTCTTTGCCGAGAAGGATCCGGCGAATCTACCCTGGCGCGATCTGGGCGTTGACATCGTGATCGAGTCCACGGGGCTCTTCACCGACGCCACCAAGGCCAAAGCGCACATCGAAAAAGGTGGCGTCAAGAAGGTGATCATCTCGGCGCCGGCAAAGAACGAGGACATCACTGTCGTCCTCGGGGTGAACGGCGACCGGTACGACCCGAAGCAACACCACGTCGTCAGCAACGCGTCGTGCACGACGAACGCGCTGGCCCCGGTTGCCAAAGTCCTCCACGAGAGCTTCGGCATCGAGGCGGGCCTGATGACAACGCTCCACTCCTACACCAGCGACCAGCGTCTGCTCGACGCACCCCACAAGGATCTGCGCCGCGCTCGTGCCGCGGCCCTGTCCATGATCCCGACCAGCACCGGCGCGGCCAAGGCCATGGCGCTGGTCATGCCGGAGCTCAAGGGCAAGTTCCACGGCATCTCGGTGCGAGTGCCGACGCCGGACGTCTCGCTGGTCGACCTTGCCGTGACGACTCGCGACGCGGTCTCCGCGGACACAATCAACGAGGCATTGCGCGAGGCCGCCGCCAGCGATCTGAAAGGCATTCTGTCGGTTACCGAGGAAGAGTTGGTGTCCACGGACTTCAAAGGGAATCCCCATTCGTCGATCGTCGACGCGCCGTTGACGATGGTGATTGGTGACCGGCACGGAAAGGTGTTCAGCTGGTACGACAACGAGTGGGGTTATTCCTGCCGTTGCGTCGATCTCACCGTTTACATGGGCGACCGGCTGAACTGACCACCAACGCCGCGACCGGCGGCGGGCTGCAGAAAGCCACCATTCGTGACGTCGATGTCAAGGGCAAGCGGGTGCTGGTGCGCGTCGACTTCAACGTCCCCATCAAGGATGGCCGCATCGTCGACGACAGCCGGATCCGGCAGGCCGTCCCGACGATCGAGGATCTGGTCAACCGCGACGCCCGCGTCATCCTGATGACGCACCTCGGCCGTCCGGATGGGCGCGTCGATGAAGCCGCTCGGACTACCCCGCTGGCCAAGCGGCTTAGCGAGCTCATCGGTCGACCGGTCAAGCGTCTCGATGACTCCGTCGGGCCGGCGGTGGAAGCCGCAGTCAAGGCCATGCGCGACGGCGACATCGTCATGCTCGAGAATGTTCGATTCCATCAGGGCGAGACGAAGAATGATCCCGGCTTCGCGAAACAGTTGGCCGTCCTTGGCGAGCTCTTCGTCAACGATGCCTTCGGCACCGCCCACCGCGCCCATGCGTCGACCGCGGGTATCGCGCAATACCTGCCGGCGGTCGCCGGTCTGTTGATGGAGCGAGAGATTCGAACCCTGGGCCGCATCCTGGAGGATCCGCCCCACCCCCTGGTGGCGATCATCGGCGGGTCGAAGATCTCGACGAAGATCGGCGTGCTGCGCAGCCTCGTGCAGCGGGTCGACCGCCTGTGCGTGGGTGGTGCCATGGCCTGCACCTTTTTGAAAGCCAAAGGCCTGTCGGTGGGACGCTCGCTCGTGGAGGACGATCAGCTCGAGGTGGCGCGCTCCCTGATGACGCCGCAGGCCGGCGGCACCCTGGTCCTGCCGCTCGACGCCGTGGTGGCCGAGGATGCCAGGCCGGGCGTCAAGGTAGAGACGGTCGCGATCGACGCCGTGCCGGCCGAGCTGAAAGTGCTCGACGTTGGCCCCATGACGGTGGAGCGCTTCCTGCAGACCTGCGATGGCGCCGCGGCGGTGGTCTGGAACGGACCGCTGGGCGTCTACGAGGTGCCACCCTTCGATCACGGCACCGATGCGCTGGCCGAGGGTCTCGCCGGTAGCGATGCGGAAACGATCATCGGGGGAGGGGATCTGGTGGCCGCGCTCGAGAAGCAGCACCTCGCTGAGCGGATGTCCTTCGTCTCCACGGGAGGGGGCGCGACCCTGGAGTTCCTCGAAGGCAAAACCCTGCCGGGAATCGCCGCCCTCCGGGATAAAAGGGCTCTCGCGTGATGCGCAAGCCCCTGATCGCGGGCAACTGGAAGATGCACCTGACCGTGCCGGATGGCGTGGAATACGCGGGCCGGCTTCGCGGTGAGCTCGAGCGATACGTCGACCGGGTCGACCTGCTGGTGCTTCCTCCGGCGGTCATGCTCTGGGAGGTGGCGCAGGTGCTCCACGGCTCACCGATTCAGCTCGGCGCCCAGAACGCTGCCTGGCAGGATGAGGGCGCCTTCACCGGAGAGATCTCGCCCCGGATGCTGGCCGGCTGGTGCCCCTACGTGTTGCTGGGACACTCGGAGCGGCGGAAGATCTTCCACGAAACCGACGATCAGATCAACGCCAAGGTGAAGGCCGCGCTCCGCCACGACTTGCGGATCATCCTCGCGGTCGGAGAGACGCTGGAGGAGTACGACGCGGGTCATACGGCCCACGTCATCACCGCCCAGCTGAACGCCGATCTCGACGGCGTCGATCTGAAACAGCCCGAGCATCTCACCATCGCCTACGAGCCCGTCTGGGCCATCGGCACTGGACGGGCGGCGACACCCGAATATGCGAACGAGACGATGGGCTGGATTCGCTCGCTGCTCGCCGAGACGCATCCGAACCACGCCCAATCGATCCGCGTGATCTATGGGGGCAGCGTGACAGCCGGAAACACGCGGAGCCTGATGGACCAGCCGGAAATCGATGGCGCCCTGGTCGGCGGTGCGAGCCTGAAGGCGGCCGACTTCACCCAGATCGTCCATACGACCGCCGAGGTAGCCCAGTCGCAGCGCGTATAGCGAGTCCGGTCCTGGTCCTCGTGATCATCGACGGCTGGGGCTATCGCACCGAGACACCTGGCAACGCGATCGCCGCCGCACGGAAGCCAAACTGGGATGCGCTGTGGGCGCGCTGGCCGCATACCATCCTCCACGCAGCGGGCGAGCCGGTCGGCCTGCCGGCCGGTCAGCAGGGCAACTCTGAGGTGGGCCACCTCAATATCGGCGCTGGGCGAATCGTTTACCAGGACCTGACGCGCATCAACCTCGCGATCACGGACGGGAGCTTTGAGAAGAACCCCGTCCTCAACGCGGCGATGACGTCCGCGGCTGCTGGCCACGCGCTGCACCTGATGGGTTTGGTGTCTCCGGGTGGCGTCCACAGCTCGGACGAGCATCTGTATGCGCTCCTCCGCATGGCGCACCGGCTGGCGGTGAAACCGGTTTACGTGCACGCCTTCACGGATGGTCGCGATGAGCCGCCGACCAGTGCCGCCGGCTACGTCGAGGCGCTCGTTGAACAGATGAGCCGGATCGGCTCGGGCCGAACCGCGTCGATCAGCGGTCGGTACTACGCGATGGACCGAGACAAACGGTGGGACCGGACTGAACGGGCTTATCGGACGGTGGTGGAGGGAACCGGCCCGACTGCGCCCGATCCGGTCGCGTTTATCAAGCAGAGCTACGATGCCGGCACCACCGATGAGTTCCTGGTGCCGACGCGCATCGGCCCTCCGGGTCAAGACCCGCCGCCGCGCATCCAGGACGGCGACAGCGTGATTTTCTTCAATTTTCGGCCGGACCGAGCGCGCCAGTTGAGCCACGCCATCGTCGACGAGCGCTGGGAGTACTTCGAGCGAAAGCACCGGCCAAAGCTCGCCCACTTCGTGACCTTCACCGAGTACGAGAAAGGCCTGCCTGCCGAGGTGGCGTTTCCCGACGAGCCGCTTTCCGATGTCCTGGCGGAGATCGTGTCGAATGCCGGCTGGGCGCAGTTCCACACCGCCGAGACGGAGAAATACGCGCACGTCACGTATTTCCTCAACGGGGGGCGCGAGGCGCCGTTTCCCGGCGAGGACCGGCTCCTGGTGCCCTCGCCGAAAGTCGCGACCTACGATCAGCAACCCGAGATGAGCGCGCGCCAGGTGACGGACGCGCTAGTCGATCGGCTGGCAAGGGGACGCTATCGCTTCATCGCCGTGAACTTCGCGAACCCCGACATGGTCGGGCACACAGGTGTGTTCCCGGCGACGGTCAAGGCCGTCGACGTCGTCGACGAGATGCTGGGGCGGATCGCACCGGCGGTGCTCGAGCGCGGTGGCATCCTTGCGATCACGGCCGACCACGGCAACGCCGAGCTGAAGGTTGATGCAAAGACAGGCAAGCCACTGACGGCTCACACCACGAGTCAGGTGCCGCTGATCATCGCGGGGTCCGATCACCTCAAATCATTGCGTGACGGCGGCAAGCTGGGGGACGTCGCGGCGACGCTGCTGCCGCTGGTCGGTCTGTCCGTTCCGGACGCAATGACGGGCGACAACCTGGCGGTAGATTCCAGCTAGGCCTCTGACCGTCCTGGTCGCGAGCTCCGCACTCGGCTGAGGTCGGCACACCCTCTAGGCCTCTGACCGTCCTGGCCGCGAGCTCCGCACTCGGCTGAGGTCGGCACACCCTCGGGCGTGCTCGACGGGCCGGCTCAGATCAATTCAGATCGGTTCTAGTTCAGCCGGCGTAAACGCCTCTAAGCCGTCCTGCTCAAATCCGCGATGCACGGGCTCGTGGACAACATGGCGAAGCCGGCCCGTCTGCGTCGCGCCCGAGGGCGTGCCTCCCCGCCGACCGCTGCGCTCGCGGCCAAGCGTGTCAGCAGCTTGAGAAGAAGCCCTAAGGCGCTGACACCATCCAGTCCTGGTTCATGCGCGCCAGGAAGGTGCGAGCGAGGGTCCCATCGTGGACCAGCAGATCGAGCTCGTGGTTGCGGGTGAATCCCGAGCGTGACCAGTTGCAGCTCCCGAACAGCACCGTGTCGCCGTCGAAGATCCCAAGCTTCGCGTGAAGGAGCTCGTCACCCGCCTGGGCGTAGAAGCGGACCGTTGCGCCGGCGGACTGGAGGAGCGCCATCGATTGCGCGTTCTGCGGCTGGGTTGGATCGAGCATCACCCGTAGCTTCACCCCGCGTCGGGCGGCCGCCACCAGTGCATCGACGATCAGCCCGTCGCTGAGGACATACATC
>DASTJZ010000070.1:0-18420 GCA_035716185.1 Candidatus Dormiibacterota bacterium | reverse complement strand
CAAACAGATGATGGATGTCTATGCGAAGCAGGAGGCCTCGGTGCTGGCGCTGCAGCGGGTGGAACGCGACCAGGTCTCGCGCTACGGGATCGTCAAAGTGGCGCACAGCGACGGCCGAGTCCATGAAGTGGTGGACATGGTGGAAAAACCGGAGCCGGACAAAGCTCCCTCCAATCTGGCGATCCTGGGCCGCTACGTGCTGAAACCGTCCATCTTCGGCATCCTGGAAACCACCCACGAGGGCGTGGGGGGCGAGATCCAGCTGACCGACGCGCTGCGCGCCATGGCGCAGCAGGAGAAGGTGCTCGGGCTCGAGTTCGAAGGCACCTACTACGACGTGGGGACCGTGAACGGCTTCCTCAAGACCTCGGTCGCCTTCGCGCTCGAGCGGCCCGGGTTGCGCGATGAGCTGCTCGCCTATCTGCGCAGCCTGGACGGCCTGAAGACCGGCGGCTGACTGTCCGGCGGGCCACCCTCCGGCAGCGGGCGGCTATTGGGGAAAGGCCCGATTCGAGACTATAATGAGGGGTCCGTTGAAAGGCTTTCGCAGCACCACCGCTGGGTTCAGACATGGCAGTTTCTGGGAGACGCAGATCCGACGAGGACCGAGTCGTTCGCTACCTCAATACCGAGGGCGACTTCGAGGTCGAGGTGTCGCACACCTTGAACAAGTGGTGCGTCACCGTCTTTCAGCTGCCCTCGAAGCAGGTCGTGGCACAGGACTTCTTTCCCGAGCGCTGGAAGGCGCTGGCGCGGGCGCAGGACTTCGTCCGCATCCTTAATACCCGCAACAAGCCTCAGCCCGAGCCGGACGACGAGCCCTGATTCGTAATTCGTCGCGAGCCTTCTGGCTCCATGAATGGGGCGCGCTTGCCTTCGTGATCACCGTCATCCTCGGCTTGCTGGTGGTGCCCGCCGCGCTGCTGCTCGAAGGCGGCAACAAGACCAGCTCGCCGGCCAACCTGACGCTGCTGGCGCCGACCCCGACCCCCACCTGCGTGGCCGCCACCGCGACCCCATCCGTCTCGCCATCTCCCAGCCCAACGATCTCGCCCAGTCCCAAGGCATCACCCTCGGTCTCGGCCTCACCATCAGGAACGGCCGTGGCCAGCGCATCACCGACTCCGTGCCCGAGCACCAGCCCGACGCCATCCGCGAGTCCGACCGCCTCGGCGTCGCCGCGAGCCTCCCCTTAAGGCCTGACGGCCGGTTGATTCTTCGAGCGAGAACCGACTAGCCCGTTACGCCGGGAGGGTCCGTTTCGCCGAGAACGATCGAGCCGTTGCGCGGCACGATCTGCGATCGGTGCAATTCGAGCTCGGCCATCACCCGGGTGTCGTCGAGCAGGGCGAGCAGGATGCTATCCCGCAGGGCCAGCTCGCCGATGCGGACGCAGTCCCGCAGGAAGGGGAAGACGAGCGGCCGGACCAGGTTGGCGAGGTATCGCTGCTCGGCAAGCGGGTCGTCGCCGGCCGCCCTGAGGCTCTCGTCGCGAAAGGCCAGGATGAAGAGCTCGTCGCTCAAGGGGATCAGCTCCGTCCAGGTGTAGGCCTCGTCGGCGGCGTCGGGAATCAGGCTTCGCTTCTGGCGGAAGAGCTCGAGCCGCGACTGGAGCTGGCGCATCGGCGCCGGTGGCCCCTCGATGATGAACGGAACGTCCTTCAGGGGGGCCTGCGCCGGCTGGGCGGGATAGCGGGTGGAGAAGCCGATGTCGGCGGCGCCGGCGAAGGGAGCCGGGACCTTGATAACGAGCTCCTGAAGCATTTAGCCGATCTTCCTTCTGGCTTTAATTATATTGGCGGTAACAGGTTCAACGGAAATTCGCGACTGCTCTTGCTGGTTTCGACCGGCAGTGCTCGATCAATTCGTCGGCACCCCGTGAATTCAGCACCCGGTCCGGGGTCAAGCCGGCCCGCCGGCCGATGGCCACACCGTAGCGCAAATAGTCGAACTCGGCCGGGTAGTGCGAGTCGGTGTCGATCGCGAGGATGGCCCCGGCCTCCAGCGCCTTCCGCGCCCAGCTGTCGTTCAAGTCCAGGCGGAATGGGCTGCTGTTGATCTCCAGGGCCGTCCCGCTGCGAACCGCCTCGGCGATCACGGCGTCGATGTCGAGCAAGGTCTCGCCCCGGCGGTCGAGCCGCCGGGAGGTGGGGTGAGCAAAGACGTCGACGTGGGGCGAGCGCAACGCCGCCAGCACCCGGGCGGTAATGACCTCTTTGGGCTGGTCGAGCGCGGTGTGGACCGAGGCGACGACGACGTCGAGCGACGCCAGCAGATCGTCGGGCAAATCCAGGCTGCCGTCCGGCAGGATGTCGACCTCGGCTCCGCTCAGCACCCGGGCGCCGGCGCCCTGGTTGGCTTCGGCGATCTCCAGGGCGCGGGCGTGGAACCGTTCCGGGGTCAGGCCCTGGGCGATCAGCAGCGACTGGCTGTGGTCGCTCATCACGATGTAGTCATAACCGCGCGCTTTCGCGGCGGCCGCCATGACGGCGATTGGATTGCGCCCGTCGCTCCAGTTGCTGTGCGTGTGCAGGTCGCCGCGCACGTCCTGCTGCTGGATCAGGGTGGGCAGCGGCCCTTTGGCGGCCAGCTCGATCTCGCCCCGGCCCTCACGTAGCTCCGGCGGGATCCAGGCACAGCCGACGGCGGCATAGACGTCGTCCTCCGTCTCGCCGGCGATCCGGGTGCCATCCTCTTTAAAGACGCCGGCCTCGTTGATCTTGAGCCGGCCCATCCGTTCCGCGCGGCCGCGCAGCTGCACGTTGTGCGCCGGCGAACCGGTGTAGTACTGCCAGGCGGCGCCAAAACTCTCGGGCCTGACGGCGCGGAGGTCGACCTGCATCCCGTTGCGCACGCGGATGCTGGTGCTGGTGCCGCCCTGCGCGACCACGTCACCGACCTGGGGCAGGTGTGCGAATTCGAGGCTCATCGCCGCGGGATCGATGGCCGCCACCAACAGGTCGAGGTCGCTGACCGTCTCCTGGCTCCGGCGAGCGCTGCCCGCCATCTCCGCCCGGACCACGCCGTCCATGGCGCGCAGGGTGACGAGCATCGAGTCGGCCAGCAGCCAGGCCTCCGGGAAAAACCGGCGCCCCTCGGTGCGCTTGACCTGCGCGATGCCCTTGAGAATGTTCTCCTCCGTCCTGGCCTTGATGCCGCGGACGCCAAGCAGCCGGTGGGTCCGGGCCGCCGCTTCCAGCTCGTCCAGGCTGAGGATGCCCAGCGCGTCATAGATATCCTTGGCAGTGCGCGGCCCAAGTCCAGGGACGCGGGTCAATTCCAGCAGCGCCGGCGGCACCTCGGCCTCGAGCCGGGTGAGGAACTGCAACTGGCCGGTCGTGACATACTCGGCGATCTTCTGCTCGATCGCCTCGCCGATGCCGGGAACGTCTTTCAGCCGCCCTTCCTTGATCAGCTCCTCGACCTCGGTCGTGAGGTTGTCGAGCTGGCGAACCGCCTCGCGATAGGCGCGGAGCTTGAAGAAATTCTCGCCCTTGATCTCGAGCAGGTCGGCGACTCGATTCAACATCGCGGCAACCTCGGCGTTTCGCACGTCGCCTAACCTAGCAGGGATGCTGCTCCGCGGCGTTCGCGTGCTCGATGTCTCGCGGCTCCTTCCCGGCGGTTATTGCACCCAGCTCCTCCAGCAACAGGGCGCCCACGTCATCAAAGTCGAGTCACCGGCCGGCGATCCCATCCGCGGCCTGCCTGGGGGAGAGGCCTTCTTCGACGCGCTCCATCGCGATAAGGAACTCGTTCGCCTGGATCTGCGCACGGATGACGGCCGTCGCAGCTTCGGCCAACGCGTGGCTGAGGCCGATGTGCTGGTCGAAGGCTTTCGTCCCGGAGTGATGGAGCGGATGCAGCTCGGCTACGACGCGCTGGCGGCCATCAACCCAGGCCTGGTCTACTGCGCCATTACGGGCTACGGCTCAACGAGCAAGCTCGCGTCGCGGGCGGGCCACGACCTCAATTACCTGGCTCGCAGCGGCGCCCTGTCGCTGATGCCGCGTGCGGACGGCCGGCCGATGATCCCGGGGCTCCAGGTCGCCGACCTGGCCGGCGGCGTGCAGGCGGCGTTCTTGATCGTTGCCGCGCTCGCCGATCGTGCCCGTACCGGTCGCGGTGCCCGAGTCGAGGTTTCGATGATCGACCTGATGCGCAGCTGGACGGCGCTGCCTCGAGCCGCGCGGCATGCGGGGCTGGAAGGGCTGCCGCTCACCGGCGAGCTTCCCTGCTACCACGTCTACGCCGTGTCGGATGGATTCCTCACCGTGGCGGCGCTCGAAGCGGACTTCTGGGCCGAATTCTGCCGAGCGATCGGTCGGGAAGACCTGACGCGCCGGCAGTTCGATGCATCCGCTGTGGATGATGTCCAGCGAGCCCTGCAGCCGCTTTCGCAGGACGAATGGGCTCGGCGACTCGAGGGCCGCGATGTCTGCGTCGAGCCGGTCCTGAGTCTCGAAGAGTCGGAAGCGGACTGAGGCGGCCGTGGTTGACCGCCTCAGTCCGAGATGGTTCAGCGACCGGCGTTCTTGATGGTCCCGAACAGCCCATCCTTCTCGCCGTTGATTCCAGCGGTGAAGTAGACGGCGGCCGGGTCGCCACCATTGGGTGCCGCGCCGCCGTTCCCAATTCGGATCGCCCACAGTCCGTCGATCACGATGGGCGCATCAGAGCTATTGCGTAGCTCGCCTCGGAACTCGCCTTCATCCAGCGAGTACGCATTGATTCGACCGTCTCCGAAGTTCCCGACCAGCAGGTCCCCGGCAAAGCTTCCGAAGGCCGCTGGTGCGATCGCCAGTCCCCAGGGAGAGTTCAGCCGCCCGTGGGAGATCAGCCGGTCCAGCAGGTGGCCATCGAGATCGAAGCGATCGACAAACCCATGGCCGCGTCCGGCAACGTCGTCGTGCTTGTCCGCATTCTGCTTGGCGAACGAGACATACAACGCGCCACCGAGGTTCTGGACGTTGAAGGGGGCATACCCGGCAGGCATGCCCGAATCGGTAAATGACCCGGCCGAACTGAAGTCGGTGTTGAAGACATCGACTCTGCTAAAACGGAAGTTGGCGGCATACAGCTTGTCGACCAGCCCATCAAATCCAATTGCCAGGCCCTTGTAGACGGCACCCGGCGCTGGGGCTGAGTTGTTCACCTCGATGCTCGCAGCCGGCCCGCCTTTCCAGCCGGAGATCGTTCCATCCTCGGTCGCGAACAGGAAGCGGTCCCCACGAAACTCAGCGGCATTTCCGTTGAAAACCGTTCCCGTCGGGCAGCCCTGCGGCTTGTTGTTGGCGTCCGTGCACGGGTTGGTTGGCGCCGGTGGGATCACAACGCGTGGGATCACTGGGAATTTCGAGCCATCCCCCCGGTACAGGGTCGTGACCCCGGCGGCGTTGTCCGATACCCACATCGGGCTCGAGGCACTCGAGGAAATGCCCCACGGATTCTGCAAATCGGGGTCGGTGAATTCGGCCATTCCGGCCTTGTTGGATTCCAGGTTGGTCTGACGGAATTCGGTGCCGCGATCGCCGGCAATGACCGATCCGCCTGGGATGGCAATCGACGCCACGGCTGTCAGGCTGATCGCCATCGTCAATAAGGTGCGTTTGTCCATGCTCCGCCTCCTTGATTCCACGCTTGGGCCGCCCCAGCCGCCGATCCCATCTGGCTTCTACCGACCGAGGTTACGCTGAGCCTGGCCGCTCTCATCGATTTCTTTCCTCCGGTTCAGGGCCGCTTCATCCGGATTGGGCAATATTGGGCTATTACGTGCTTAGGAAGGTGAATGTGACGATGAAGTTCAATCGCTGGGTGGCGATTCCTGCTGCCGGCCTGGCCGCCCTCGTGATCGGCATCGCGGCGGTAGAGGCGGCGCCCTCGCCCTCTCCATCGGCGGGCAGCACCGGTTCGAAAAACTACGCGCAGGTCTTCCTCGACAAGCTGGCCGGGATCGTGCACCTGACGCCGGCGCAGACGCAGGACGCCTTGAAGAACGCCGAAAAGCAGACGGTCGACCAAATGCTGAACGACGGCAAGATCACCAAGGCCCAGGCCGACGCCATGAAGGCCCGGATCGACGCCGGCCAGGGCCTGGGTCCGGTCGGCGGCTTCGGGTTCAAGCGCGGCGGCTTCGGCGCCAGCCGCACCGTGATGCGCGATCTCAGAACCGCGGAAATGAATGCCGTCGCCTCGGCGCTCAAGATGAGCCCGACGGATCTGAAGAACGCCTTGCGTTCCGGCAAGAGCCTCAGCGACCTGGAAACCCAGCAGGGCGTGAGTGACAGTGCCGTCAAGACCGCCGTGAAGAACGCCGCCAAGGGCGTCCTCGACAAGGCGGTGAAGGCGGGCACCATCACCCAGGCGCAGGAAGATTCGATTCTCTCCCGCATCGACGCCGCCGGCGGATTCGGGTTCGGACACAAGGGCTTCCGCGAAGCTCCAGGAGCGCCAGGGTCTGCACCCGCGCCAACGCCGACGCCCGGACAGTCGTCACCGGCGCCGACACCGGCCGCCTATTTCTCGACGATCTAAACGATCAACGTCCCCACGATTTCGCGACGAAGCGGGTACATCCCGGCAACAACCCTCCGGCCCGCTTCCTCGCCGTAGTCTTACCGGCCTAATCTGAAATCGGGAGGAGTGGCGATCGTCGCCACGCAATTTGAACTGGCTTCAGTTCGCGGTGGCCGCCCTGGAATTGCCGCCCGATCCGCACGAGCGGTACCTCTGGGCTCGCCTGGCCCGACTGCAACTGATTTACTCGCTGGCCGGGCTGGTCTTCGGGCTCGCCTGCATCCTGGGTGGCATCGGGCTCTTCCTCCACGGGGTGGTGGGAGCGAGCAGCTGGGTCGGCGATGTCATCGGCGTCCAGAGCCGGCTGTCTGACGCGGCGCCCGGAACGATTCTCTTCATCGTCGGCCTGGCCGTGGTATGGGTGACGCGGTTCGCGGTTCGGGTCAGCCGGCCGATCGAGATCGAACTCCGGCAACCGCGTCAGCGCCATCGCCGCGACGAGCACGAACGGCGCGGAAAGGCGAGCTAGTCGACGAGCTGCCGGTAAATCGCCTCGACCTGGCGCTGGGTCTCCTGCGGGGTCCCCGTGTTGTCGATGACGAAATCGGCCCGAGCCCGCTTCTCATCGAGCGGCATCTGGGAGGCGATGCGTCGCCGAGCTTCCTGCGCGCTCAGCCCGTTTCGCTCGGTGAGCCGCCGCACCTGGGTCTGCGGGTCGACCCAAACCACGATGACGTTCTCCACCTGATCGGTTCGCGTGTTCTCGTAAAGCAGGGGAATGTCGAGCAGCAGGAGGCCCGGACGGCTCCGACGCCGCGCCACCTCATCGTTCATTCGCTGGCGAATCCGAGGATGCGTGATGGCGTTCAGCCGGGATCGCGCCTCGGCGTCGGCGAAGATGATGCCGGCCAGCTTGGCCCGGTCGAGCCGGCCGTCGCCGCCAAGGATGTCGGACCCGAAGGTGCTGACGATGTCGGTCAGTGCCGGCTGCCCCGGCTCGACGACCTCGCGGGCCAGCTGGTCGGCGTCGATCACCTCGGCACCGAGCTGGGTGAACATCTCGGCTACCAGGGACTTGCCGGACCCGATGCCGCCGGTGAGGCCCACGACTCTCATGCTTCCGTAGGATTACCAGAGATGACGTTGGTGAAGTCGATCGCGGTGCTGGCCGTCTTGCTGGTCGCCGTCGCCTACTTCACCATCCGGGCTCGCCAGCTCTATCGGATGCTCCGGCTCGGGCCGAACGAGAACCGGATCGACAACATTCCCGAGCGGATCCGAGGCGTGCTCTCCTATGTCGGCCTCCACACCCGGATGTTCCGCAACGTCTACTCCGGGCTGCTCCACCTGTTCATCTTCTATGGGTTCGTCGTCTTGCTCACGGCGATCGTGCAGGCCTTTGGCGACGGCATCGTTCCCGGTTTCAGCCTGGCCCCGATCGGCGGTACCACCTGGATCGCCTTCCTGCAGGACCTCTTCGGCGTGCTGGTTTTGCTCGGGGTGCTGATGGCGCTGGTCAACCGGCTCATCATCCGGCCGCGTCAGTTCACCGAAAGCAACGAAGTCGATGCCCTGATCATCCTGGGCCTGATCGCCATCATCATGGTCGGCATGCTGGGCCAGAACGCGGCCCGGGTCGCGCAAGGCGGCGATCCATCCGCGGCCTGGCGACCGGTCTCGTCCACCATCGCCCGCGTCTTCGAAGCGATCGGCTGGCAGGGAACCGCCGCCATCCCGGCGCACGAGGTCTTCTTCTGGATCCACATCCTGGGCGTGCTGACCTTCCTCGCCTATATCCCGAGTTCGAAGCACCTGCATATCATCGTCGCCATTCCCAATGTCTTCTTCCGCAGGCTGCCGCCGAAAATCGGCGCCCAGCTGCCGGCGGTCGACCTGGAGCACGCGGAGCACTATGGCGTCGGCCAGGTGACCCAATGGTCCTGGAAAAACCTCCTCGATCTGTATTCCTGCACCGAGTGCGGCCGCTGTCAGGAACAGTGTCCGGCGTTTCTGACGGGAAAGCCGCTGAACCCGAAGATGATCATCGTCGACGCGCGTGAGAATCTCTACAAGACCGTGCGCGATGCGCCGGCCGAGCAACGCCGCGACGCGCCGCAGCCGCAGAAGCTGATCGGCGACGCGATCAAGGAAGACGAGATCTGGGCCTGCGTCACCTGCGGCGCCTGCCAGCAGGAATGCCCGGTGCTGATCGAGCACGTGCCGAAGATCGTCGACATGCGCCGCCACCTGGTGCTCGAGGAGAGCCGCTTCCCCAAGGAGGCCGAAGGTGCGCTGCGCAGCATCGAGACCCAGGGAAACCCCTACGGTCTGCCGCGCGCGCAACGGATGGATTGGGCCCAGGGTCTCGATGTCAAGACCATCGACGAGAAGCCGGATGCCGAGTACCTCTATTTCGTCGGCTGTGCGGCCTCCTATGACGAGGCGAATCGAGCCGTGGCGCGCGCCTTTGTGGGACTGCTGCAGAAGGCCGGGGTCGACTTCGCCATCCTGGGCCCGAATGAGAGCTGCAACGGCGATCCCGCCCGGCGCATCGGCAATGAGTACCTCTACCAGATGCAAGCCCAGCACAACATCGAGGCGATGAATGGGGCGAAGGTCAGAAGAGTGATTGCCACCTGCCCGCACTGCTTCAACACCATCAAGAACGAGTACCCGCAGTTCGGCGGCAACTACGAGGTCGTCCATCACACCGAGCTGCTCGCCAGCCTGATCAAGGAGGGGCGCCTGCATCCGAGCCAGCCGATCGAAGGCAAATTCACCTACCACGACTCGTGCTACCTGGGACGCTGGAACGACATCTACGATCCGCCCCGGGAGGTCGTCGAGGCGATCCCCGGCGCGGACCTGGTCGAGATCGAGCGCCACCGCAAGCGAGGCTTTTGCTGCGGCGCCGGCGGGGGCCGGATGTGGATGGAGGAGAAGATCGGCAAGCGTATCAACCATGAGCGGGTCGAGCAGACGCTGCGCACCGAAGCGCCCCGGGTGGCGACCGCGTGTCCCTTCTGCCTCACGATGTTCCGCGATGGGATATCGGCCAAGGGCGCGGAGGATCGGCTGCAGGTCCGAGACCTCGCCCAGTACCTGGCGGAGTCCGTGAACGGAAGTTGACTTTCGTCCCAAAAGGCGGGTAGTGTACAGAGGCTATGTGGCAGCGGACCATCGGCGGCGTCGTCTTCACCAGAGGGCGGAGCCTGCCTTCCGGGGCCGCATGGCATTGAAAGCCAACTG
Source organism: Candidatus Dormiibacterota bacterium (assembly GCA_035716185.1). Classification (GTDB taxonomy): domain Bacteria; phylum Chloroflexota; class Dormibacteria; order CF-121; family CF-121; genus CF-13. The sequence continues at coordinate 8,655 of DASTJZ010000070.1, read as the reverse complement.
ATCTAGAGTTCGTCGAGCGCTTTCGAAACCGTGAGGCCCCTGGGCCCACGGTTTTTTGTTGTTCGTCGAATTCAATCAAGGAGCTGAGTCCATGGCGATCGAGGCAAAGGAAGTGAACACGGTGGCGGTCGAGCTGCAGGGCATCTCGAAACGCTTTGCGCCGGCGGGCCGCTGGCCCTTTGGCAAGAGAAAGAAAACCGAAAAGCTGGCGCTCGATGACGTCTGGCTGCGTGTCGACAGCGGGCGAATCACCGGCATCCTGGGAGCCAACGGCAGCGGCAAGTCCACCCTGATCCGCATCCTGGCCACGTTGCTCACCCCGGACGCCGGCACCGCGTCGGTGTTCGGTTACGACGTGGTCGGCCAGCCCTCAGAGGTCCGGCGACACATCAACCGGGTCTCGGTGGAGGCCTCGTTTTTCAGGGAGATGAGTCCCTGGGAGAACATGCTCTACGCCGCGCGCCTCTACGGGAGTGGCGGAGCGGGGACCCGGGAACGCGTCGAGGCGATGCTCGAGCGGCTCGGGCTTCCACTCGACACCCTGGACCGGCCGATGAAGCAACTTTCGCGCGGCCAGCAACAGAAGGTGGCAATCGCCCGCAGCTTCCTGACCTCCCCCTCGCTGCTGCTGATGGACGAGCCCACCACGGGTCTCGACCCGCGATCGAAGCGCGAGGTGCAGGACCTGGTCAGCTCCATCCGGCGCGATCGTGCCGCCACCGTGCTGCTCTGCACGCACGATCTGCAGGAGGCCGAGGTCCTTTGTGACCGCGTGGTCGTCATCGACCAGGGGCGGGTGCTGGCCGAGGGGACGCCGGTGCAGTTGATTCGTCAGCACGCGGAAAGCGACGAGGGCAGCCTCGAGGACGCCTTCATGCGGCTGACGGGAAAGCGGCTCGAAGAGGACGAGGAGGCGAAAGAGGAATGATTGGAAATGGGCTGCGCTGGGAGATGAACGCCTTCGTCGGCTTCGTCGAACGGCAGAAGAATCTTTACCGACGTTACTGGGCCTGGGAGGCTGTCTGGCTGCTCTACAACCTGGTGACCGTCCTCAGCATCGGGTACCTGGCGAACGGCCTGTCCGCCTTCAGCGGATCGTCGGGCCGGTTCGACCTGCAGCAGGCGCAGCTCTATCTCTTGATCGGGGCGCTGCTCTGGACCTATCTGTCGATGGTGTTCTTCGAGATCGCGTGGGCCATCACCTGGGAGCGCTGGGAGGGAACGATCGAGTACACGTTCATGGCGCCGATTCGGCGTCTGACGCACCTTCTGGGCCTCTGCGCCGCATCATTGCTCTATGGCATCGCCCGTGCGGGCCTGATCGGGCTGACGCTGGTCTTGCTTTTCAGGCTCGACCTCTCTCGGGCGAACTATGTCTCGGCGCTGGCGATCTTCGTTGCCGCCACGCTGCCACTGCTCGGCCTGGGAATCTTCACCTCGATCCTGCCCTTGCTATCTCCCGAGAAGGGTGACCAGATGGCGTTCGCGGTGCAGGGCGTGCTGCTGCTGATCTCCGGCGTCTACTACCCGATCGCCGTCCTGCCGGGCCCGCTCTATCTCGCCGGCATCGCCTCGCCGCTGACCTACACCCTCGACGGGGTGCGGCGGGCCTTGCTGCACGGGCTGTCCCTGTCGGGTGCGCTTCCCGACATCGGCATCCTGCTGCTCATGGGCGTCGTCCTGGTACCGGCGTCGGTGTGGTGCTTCGCCCGGGCCGAGACGCGCGCCAAACGCCTTGGGCTGCTAAAGCGCAGCGGCTAGCGGCGGTCCGCGAACTCGTCGCTCAATAGATGAAGCCGAGGATGCCACGCATCGAGGTCACCGTGCGGTAGTCCACCCGGCCCCAGCCCCCGCCGGGAACACCCCACCAGTTCATCTCCGAGACCACGAACGAACCGTCGGGGTTGGTCGACTCCACGTAGCCAACGTGGCCTTCGGGAGAGGTGCCGCTGACGCCCATCACCATGATCGCCCCGGGCTTCGGCGTCGATCCCTCGGCATAGCCGAACGATCGTGCGTTCCACCACCACTGTGCGGCATTCCCTCGCCAGGGGATGTACCGCTTGTGCGCCACCCACCAGGTGCAATAGCCGTAGGTAAAGCCGTTGCCGGATCCGGAGACGGCACCGATGGCGCGAGCTGGGGCCGGGGCGATGGGAGCCACGCGCCGGACTGGTGCCGGTCGCGGGACGGGCGCCGGTGCCGGCAGAGGATCAGTTGCCACAGTCGTTGGCGTCGGCGGGGGAGCCACTTCCACGATGACCATCGTCGCCGGACGCACGGCATGCCGCGCGTCGCCGTCACTCGGATCGAGCGTTGAGCTCACGATCAGGGGCGCCGGGGCTGCGGACAGCGCGACGACCTGCTGCGGTACGGACGACAGCGCACCAAAGCCAAGAGCAGCGAGCATGCTCCCTCCGGCGGTGCGACGCAACGTTACACGAACGGTGCGATTCACGGTCCGGCCTCCTTCCCTTAGGCGGATCAGACGCGCCGTCTACCGAATGGTCATTCAGGACGGCGGGTGCAGAGAACAAGTCAGACCGTGACGTAACTGACCGTGTTGAAGCCTACTACAAGGGGTGCTGCTCTTGTCAAGGTGGGCGGAGGGCGGCCTGCGACGGGGCGCCGCGAATTGGGCCGTAGAATCAACTCATGTTGAGCCGGATCGATCACGTCGGGATCGCCGTTCGCGATCTCGACGAAGCGATCCAGCTCTACGAGCAACGGCTCGGGCTGCGCGCTACCGGTCGAGAGCGCCTCGAAGGGGAGGGCATCGAGATCGCCATGATCCCGATTGGCGAGAGCCGGATCGAGTTGATCTGCCCTCTGAACGGGGAGTCCAAGGTCGAGAAGTTTCTGAAGGAGCGGGGGGAGGCGGTCCATCACGTCGCCTACGCCACCGATAGCGTGGCCGGCTCGCTTCGGCAGGCGGCAACCGGCGGAGCACAGCTCCTCGATGAAGTCGCCCGCGCCGGTTCGCATGGGACGCGAATCGGGTTTGTCCATCCCAAAAGCGTCTGTGGCGTGCTCACCGAGTTCGTCGAGTCTGATGGCCACACCGGCGCCTAAGCCGAGCCCGGAACCCAGCGAGCCGGCAACCGACAGCGGCATTCCGCTGAAAGCGGTCTACCGATCCGCTGATGCCGGCCCCGAGGCTCCGGCCCCGGGCGAGTTCCCCTTCACCCGAGGCATCTACCCGCAGATGTATCGGCGCCGGCCCTGGACGATCCGGCAGTATGCGGGGTTTGGCAGCGCCGCCGAGACGAATCGGCGCTTCCGCTACCTGCTGGAGCAGGGCCAGACCGGGCTGTCGGTGGCGTTCGACCTGCCAACCCAGATGGGGCACGATGCCGATGGCCCGCTCGCCCGCGGCGAGGTCGGCAAGGTGGGCGTGTCGATCTCCTCGCTCAAGGACATGGAGACATTGCTCGCCGAGATTCCGCTGGCCGAGGTCAGCACGTCGATGACGATCAACGCCCCGGCCGCGCTGCTCCTCCTGCTTTACGAGCTGGTCGCCGAGCAACAGGGCGTTCGTGGAGCGCAACTGAACGGGACCGTGCAGAACGACATCCTCAAGGAGTACGCGGCGCGCGGTACCTATATCTTTCCGCCGCGGCCGTCGATGCGACTGACCACCGATCTGTTCGCCTACTGCCACCAGCGGCTTCCGAACTGGAACACCATCTCGATTTCTGGCTACCACCTGCGGGAAGCCGGAGCCACCGCCGTCCAGGAGCTGGCTTTCACCATGAGCCATGCGATCGCTTACGTCGAGGCGGCGCAGGCGGCCGGCCTGCAGGCGGCCGAGTTCGCGCCACGGCTGTCGTTCTTCTTTGCGGTCTTCTCGGACTTCTTCGAAGAGGTGGCGAAATTCCGAGCCGCCCGCAAGCTGTGGGCCGGGCTGATGCGGGACCGGTACGGGGTGACCGACCCCCGCGCCCAGGCGCTTCGCTTCCATACCCAGACGGGAGGCAGCACCCTGACGGCGCAGCAGCCGTACAACAACATCGTCCGGGTGGCGCTGCAGGCGATGAGCGCCGTGCTGGGCGGGACCCAGAGCCTGCACGCGAACTCCTTCGACGAAGCCCTTGGCCTGCCTTCCGAGCTGGCGGCAACGCTCTCCGTCCGGACGCAGCAAATCATCGCCAACGAGTCGAACGTCGCCAGTGTCGCCGACCCGCTGGGCGGCAGCTACCTGGTCGAGGCGCTCACCGCACAACTCGAGGCCGAGGCCCTGGCCGTGATCAAAGAAGTGGATCGCCGGGGCGGCGGGATCGCCGCGATCGAGTCCGGCTTCACCCAGGCGGCGATCCAGGAGAGCGCCTACCGCGTTCAGCAAGCCGTCGAGGACGGCCGGCGCGTGGTGGTCGGCGTCAACCGATTCCAGAGCGAGGGAGAGACGACCGAGGTGGTCAAGATCAGCCCGCATCACGAACGCGAACAGGTCGAGGCGCTCAAGCGGCTGCGCGCCGAGCGCGACGGCGCCCAGGTGGAGGCGCGGCTGGCGGATGTCCGGCGCGCCGCGCAAGGGACAGAGAACCTGCTGCCGCCGATGCGAGAAGCGTTGAAGGCCTATGCCACCATAGGAGAGGTGTGCGACGTCTTGCGTGAGGTCTTCGGCGAGTACCGGCCCGGGATGCGGAGCTAAGGCATGGCGACCCGCGTCGCCAAGGATGCCGCTCCATCGCCGTCGGAGCGCCAGATCAATGTCCTGCGCAAGCGCAAGTACGACGCCATGCACCGGGGTGGCGACCCCGATGACAAGCAGCATCCCAAGGGAAAGCTGACCGCGCGCGAGCGCATCGACCTGCTGGTCGACCCCGGCTCCTTCACCGAGCTCGACGCCTTCGCCGTCCATCGCACCGAGGCGTTCGGCATGGGCGACAAGAAGATCCCCGGCGACGGCGTCGTAACGGGCTACGGCGTGGTCGACGGGCGTGAGGTGTTCCTCTTCTCACACGACGCCAGCGTCTTCGGCGGTTCTCTCGGCGAAGTGTTCGCCGAGAAGGTCTGCAAGGTCATGGACCTGGCGGTCCGCGCTGGGCGGCCCTGCGTCGGTATCAACGACTCCGGCGGCGCCCGTATCCAGGAGGGCGTCGTCAGCCTGGCCGGCTACGCCGACATCTTCTATCGCAATGTGCAGTCGTCGGGCGTCGTTCCCCAGATTTCGGTGATCGCCGGACCGGCCACCGGCGGCGCGGTCTACTCGCCGGCGATCACGGACTTCATCTTCATGGTCGAACACCTCGGCTACATGTTCATCACCGGGCCTGAGGTGGTCCGGGTCACGACCGGCGAACAGGTCGGGTTCGACGAGCTGGGCGGCGCCGAGGTGCACAACATCAAGAGCGGCGTCGCGCACTTCCTGGACAACTCCGAGCCGGAGGCCTTTGGCCACGTCCGCCGGCTGCTCTCCTACCTGCCGGGCAGCAACCGAGAGCGGCCGCCGGCGATCGCGCCTAGCGACGATCCGCAGCGGCGCGACGCTTCCCTGCAATCACTGATCCCGGAGAACCCCAACCAGCCGTACGACATCAAGGCCGCCATCGTCGGGGTGGTGGACCGGGACAGCTTCCTCGAGGTGCAGGAGCACTTCGGCCAGAACCTGGTGATCGGCTTCGCCCGGCTCGATGGCGAGGTGGTGGGCATCGTCGGGAACCAGCCGCGCATCCTGGCGGGCGCGCTCGACATCAACGCCTCGATCAAGGGTGCCCGCTTCGTGCGCTTCTGCGACGCCTTCAACATCCCGCTGCTGACCTTCGTCGACGTTCCCGGATTCCTGCCCGGCACGGCCCAGGAATACAACGGCATCATCCGCCATGGCGCCAAGCTGCTCTACGCCTTCGCCGAAGCCGCCGTCCCCAAGCTGACCGTGATCACGCGCAAGGCGTACGGGGGCGCCTACGACGTCATGTCGTCCAAGCACATCGGCGGCGACTTCAACTACGCCTGGCCGTCGGCAGAAATTGCCGTGATGGGGCCGCAGGCCGCCGTCAACATCATCTTCAAGCGCGAGCTGGCGGCAGCGAAAGACCCGGGCAAGAAAGCGGAGCAGCTGGTCGAGGATTACAAAGAGAAGTTCGCCAATCCCTATGTCGCGGCGGAACGCGGCTTCCTCGACGACGTGATCGAGCCGCAGGACACCCGTCCCATCCTGATCCGTTCCCTTCACCTGCTGAAGGACAAGCAGGTCGAGCGTCCTCACCGGCGCCACGGAAACATCCCTCTGTGAGGTTCCTCGAGTACCAGGTCAAAGAGCGCTTCAAGGCGGCCGGCATCCCGGTGCCCGATGGTCGCCTGGCGCGCACGCCCGACGAGGCGGTCATGGCCGCCGGTGCGCTGGGACCGATCGCGATCAAGGCCCAGGTGCCGGTGGGCGGCCGAGGCAAGGCCGGTGGCATCAAGCTGGCCAAGACCCCGATGGAGGCGAAGCGCGCCGCGGCCGAGATCCTGGGCATGAGCATCAAGGGCTACGCGGTCAAAGAAGTCTGGTGCGAGACGGCGCAGGAGATCACCCGCGAGCTCTACCTTGGACTCACGCTCGATCGCGACGCGCGCAAACCGGTGCTGATCCTCAGCGCGCAGGGCGGGATGGAGATCGAGGAAGTCGCCGAGTCTCATCCCGAGGCGATTGCCAGGCTTTACCCCGATCCATGGCGTGGCCCATTGCCCTTCGAGGTGCGGGCGTTGATCTTTCGCGCCGGGTTGGGACCGCTCCAGGCTCAGCTCGCCCCCCTCGTCACCAAGCTCTATTCGCTGGCGCGAACCTACGACGCCCTGACGCTCGAGATCAATCCACTGGCGTTGACGCGGGACGGTGGATTGGTGGCCGCCGACGGCAAGCTCGAGATCGACGAAAATGCCGCCTTCCGCCACAAGGACCTCCATGGCGCGGACGAGTCGGACCAGGACCCGCTGGAGGCGGAGGCCCGCCGCCGCCACCTGACGTATGTGCGGCTGGACGGCTGGATCGGAGTGATCGGCAATGGGGCCGGCCTGGTGATGAACACCCTCGACCTGGTGCATCGCGAGGGCGGTCGCGCCGCCAACTTCCTGGATGTCGGCGGCGGTGCCAAGGCCGAGGTCGTCCGCAACGCGCTCGAGCTGGTGGCGAACGACCCCAACGTGAAAGGGATCCTGATCAACATCTTCGGCGGCATCACCCGCGGCGACGAGGTGGCCCATGGTGTGATCGATGCCTCGCGGGAGATCAACCTCACGCTGCCGCTGGTCGTCCGGCTGACCGGGACCCGCGAGGAGGAGGGCCGCCGATTGCTCCAGGAGGCGGGCATCGCGCCCGAAGCCTCCGCCACGGCCGCGGCTCGCAAAGTGGTCGAGCTGGCCGGTCAGCCGCGCCGATGAGCATCCTCCTCTCGCGCAGCAGCCGAGTGCTGGTGCAGGGATTGACCGGGCGTGAAGGGAGCTTCCACACCGAGCAGATGAAGGCGTACGGAACGAATGTCGTCGCCGGCGTCAGCCCGGGAAAGGGCGGAGCGACCAGCCTCGGCGTTCCCATCTACGACACCGTCGCCGAGGCGCGCCATGATACGGGGGCGGATGTCAGCGGCATCTTTGTCCCGGCGCCGTTTGCCGCCGATGCCATCATGGAAGCGGCCGCGGCTGGCATCGGCCTGATCGTCTGCATCACGGAAGGGATCCCGCTCTACGACATGGTGCGGGCCCGCGCCTTCGTCGAGGATGCGGGCTCGAGCCTGATCGGGCCAAACTGTCCCGGGCTGATCACCGCCGGTCAGGCGAAGGTCGGCATCATCCCGAACCACATCAGCCGCGAAGGTTCGGTCGGGGTCGTGTCCCGAAGCGGGACGCTGACCTACGAGGTCATCCAGGGCTTGAGCCAGGCCGGCGTCGGCCAGACCACATCCGTCGGCATCGGTGGCGATCCCATTTTGGGGCTCTCGTTCAGCGAGGTGCTTTCACTCTTCAAGGAGGACCCGGCGACCAGCGCCGTAGTCATGATCGGAGAGATCGGTGGCAGCGATGAAGAGCTCGCGGCCGACCAGGTCATCGCCAGGGGATTCGGCAAGCCGGTGATCGGCTTCATCAGCGGCCGGACGGCACCGGCCGGAAAGCGGATGGGGCACGCCGGCGCGATCATTTCCGGCAATAGCGGAACGGCGACGTCCAAGGTGCAGGCGCTGAAGCGGGCGGGTGCGCAGGTGTGCGACACCATCGAGGAGGTCGTGGCGGCAGCGAAGGCCGCCGTCGGGCAGCCGTCAAGCGCCGCTCAACGCTAAGGCGCCCCCGACGCAACCCGGCGTCGCTCGAATCGCGAAGCCGCGCTCCTCGCCGCCGCCGGTGGAGACGGCTTCGGCGGTTTGGAATTGGCCTGCTGATCGTGATCGTGGCGCTGACGATCGTCGCCTATCTGCCTGCGGGTAGCCTGACCGCCTCCGTTCCCGCGACGGCGTACGGGCCGAGCGATCCCAACCTGCCGTGGCTTCGCACGGACAACGGGCAGATTGTCGATCAGCAGGGTCGCAAGGTCCTGCTGCGCGGCTTCAACGCCGACGCGCTTGTGGCGTATCCCAAAGATCCTCCGGCATCGCTGGACGAGATGGATGCCAGGCTGATGCAGCTGGCGGGATTCGACGTCGTGCGGCTTGGCATCGACTGGTCACAGCTCGAGCCGAC
>DASTJZ010000069.1:0-9849 GCA_035716185.1 Candidatus Dormiibacterota bacterium | reverse complement strand
CCCAGTGCCGCGCCCGTGATCTTCGCCGTGAAGGTGATCACCAGCGTGGCCCCGTTGAAACCGCCCGCCGGCACGATGAAGGGTCCCCATTGCGGGGTGGGCGATCCCCCCGCCGGGTTCAACCGCGACACGGCGCCCTTGCCGTTGATGACGATGCTGCTGGTCGACTGATAGGTGAAACCCTGCGGCAGGGTATCGGTAACGGTCACGCCCTGGGCCGCATCGGTGCTGTCGTTTTCGACCGTGATCACGTAGCTGACCGTGCCGTTCTGCGTGGCATACGGCGAGGTCGGCGCGACCGTCATCGTGATCGGCACCGTCGTGCTCTTCCCGACGGCGACCGGCGCCGCGTTGCCGATGGTCTGGGGCGCGATGTCGCTGAGGCCGGTGACCCCGACCGTGAGGTTATACACACCGGGATTGACCGCCGGAAGCACCCGGGCCTGGAACGTCAGGCGAAGCAGTCCCGGTGCGTTCTTGTTCGCCGCCGGAATGTCCCATGCGGACCATAAGGGGAGCAGACTGTTCGCGGGCGGATCGACGGCACTGGTCCGCACGCTGTTGCCTTCGTAGCCATTCGTCGTGCTGTAGAGGAAGCCCGGGGCCAGGCTCACCGACGTCACGACCCCTTTGGCCGTGGCAGAGCCAACATTGCTGATCGATATCACGTAGGTCACGGTGCTCCCGGTTGTCACCTGCGAACTCGTCGCCGCCGCCGTGACCGTCAGCGCGGGCCGCGGCTCGACGACGATGTCGGCCCCCTGCGCCTGGTCGACTTCGGTCAGGCTCGAGCTGGTGATCCTTACGCGATTCATGTAGTCGCCGGGCTGGACCGCCGCCTGCACTTTGAAACTCAGAATCAGCGCGCTGATCGTGTCGCCATTACCGGCGGGGATGGTCCAGGTGCCCCAACTGGGGTCGCCCCTGGGGCCGGGATCGCTGGTTGCCGTCCGGATGGCGTTGCCGCCCAGCGTGGTGAACTCGTAATAGCGAAAACCGGCCGGCAGCACGTCCTGCACGGTCAACCCGCGGGCCGCGCCGGCGCCGGTGTTGCGAATCGAGAGGGTGATGCCGGCGAGAGCGCCAGGGGGAAGATGGCCTTTCTGGTCCGCACCGACCGGCGCGTCCGTGCTCTGGGTGATGACCAGTTTGGAGTCGGCGGCCGGACCGCAGGCGGCCACAGCCAGCGGGCTCAGCAGGAGCAGGCTAAGCGCGAGGCGAGCCCATCGCTTTGGGCCATGTTCCGGCTTGTTCAAGAACGTCGTACTGCAACTCATCCGGAAGCTTTGCTGAGACCGGGATCCCGACCTCGCCCAGCAGCCGTGCCAGCAGGCGCATCGGCATCCCAACCACGTTGTCGTAGGGCCCCCGAATGGACGCAACCAGGCGGCGGCCTTCGCCCTGTATAGCGTAGGCGCCGGCCTTATCCTGCGCCTCGCCCGTGCGGACGTATCGGGCGATTTGTCGATCTTCCAGTTCACGCATAGTGACATGCGTCCGCGAGATGCCATGCAGCCGGCGACCCGACCGGCCGTCGATGACGCACACGGCCGTGTAGACCTGATGGGTTCGGCCATTCAAGGCGCGCAGGAACTCGCGCGCCTGGCGCGAATCGATCGGCTTTCCGAAGATCCGGCCATCGAGGACGACTTCGGTGTCGGCCCCAATGACGATGGCCCCAGGCATCCGCGCCGCGACCGCCTCGGCTTTGGCGGCGGCCGCCCAGGCAACGAACTTGAGCGGGCCGAGCCGCTTTGCCGGCCGCTCGTCGATACCCGATGTCACGGCGCGAAACTCCAGCCCTGCCTGGCGCAACATGGCGATCCGCCGCGGCGACCCCGAGGCGAGCACGAACGAAATTTGGCCGACGGCTTGCGAGTCCCTCCCCCTCTCAGGGCGGCGGCTCAAAGCCTCAGCATGCGCAGCATCAACGCTGGGGCCACGCCGAAAGCGAATGACAGCGCCGGCGCAAGCCAGCCCATCCTGGAACGCGGCCGCTCGGGCGCTTGGGGCGGCCCATCGAAAAGTGGCGCAAGCTGCAAGCCCGCCAGCAGGAGCGCTGCCAGCAGTCCGAGAGCGAGCGATGCCTGCAAGGCCGCAATCACGGCGAGCGTGCCTCCGGCGAACGTGATCGATCCTGGCCAGTTCGAGCGGGCCCAGCTGACCAAGCGTGGCGCGATGCCACTGAAATCATCCAGGCGGACGATGGCCACGTCGATCAGGAGCAACACGGCGGCCAGCGCGCCCAGGCCGCTGCCGTCGCGGGCAGCCAGGCCGAGCAGCGCGAGTCCAACGATCAGCTGGTCGGTGAGAATCGCGACCGGGCTCCTGGCCAATCGTGTGATCACAGTCCGGGTCAGCAGCAGGAGGGCGCCCACCGCGGCGATCCACTGGAACCTCGTGAGGTTGCCCGGGCTCAACGAGCCAACCGCAAGCAGGACCAGGAATCCGACGGCAGGCAGGGCAAGGACCCGCAGCAAGCCGGATCGCGCGGCGTAGGCCATGACGACCAGGCCTATCGCCAGCGCAACCGCCTGGGCACGCGCGCTCCAGGTTGGCGAGGCGAGCGGCGGCAGGATGGGAACGGTCGCGAGCGCGCCGACCGCGATCCACGCCGGGCGTTCGCCCGATCGGTCGAGGGCCGTGGCGGCAGCCACGAGCGCTGCGATGGCTGACCAGCGAAGGCTGGGGGCGGGTGCGACGAGCGCCACGCCGCCGAGCAGGGCCATCCATTCGCTGCCCAGCGGTGCCCGCGCGGCACCGGCGACCAGCAGCACCGCCAGGCCGACGAGGACCGGACCGGCGAGATTGACCGAGAAATCAGCCACAGCCAGTGCGGGAATATTGAGCCCGATCGCCGCCGCGACGGCCGCCGCCGCAGCGCCCAACAGCATCAGCGGGCTCAGCAGTGGGCGCCAGGCGGCCAGCCCACGTCCGGCCATCACGGGCACGAGAGCCGTCCCGCCGGTCAACGCGACCGTGACCACGCCGGCGGGCACCGCGGCCACCAGCAGCGCACCGGTGGCCCCGACCATCAGCACTTGCCCCTGCACCCGCTCGCGGGTATCGATCGGGCTGGCCACCCAGGCCGCGCCAACGGCGCCCAGGAACCAGGGCACGACGTTGAGCAAAAGCGGATTCTCGCCAAACGCCAATCGCGACGCCAGAAAGAGCGCGAGCAGCATCAGGCCGGCGATCGTGAGGACACGCCGTGTCAGCACCTCGAACGTCGAGGGCACGCGCTCTGCGGGCCGGGGCAAGAGGAGCGTGGCGAGCAAGGGGCCGACCGCCCAGATGATGGTGGCCGGATCGACCAGCAGCGCCAGCGACCAGGCGGCGCCGAGCAGCATGACGACCGTGGCCGCCTGCCGGCGCAAACCCGTGGTGCCGTAGGCGACCAGCAGAGCGATCATAAACACGACGATGGGCAAATCGACGATCACGGCCGCACACTGGCGACGCCGACCACGACGATCAGTGCCGCCCACGCAATGTAGTGCGCCCACAGCGGCAGCGACAGTGCCGGGATTCTGATGGAGAGTCGCACTCGGCCCGCTGCGGGCCGGGGCAAGGCCGGCACCAGAGTTCCGGACGGTCCGCGCAACCAGACGATCGTCGCGAGCCCAACCAGCACGATCAGCGAGACGGCGAGTGCGGGCCAGGAGCCGAAGGGCGTGGTCAGCCCCAGCGGGTTGGCGCTCACCGTGCCTCGCGGGACGAGCCGGACGGTGGAGGCGGCCGGGATCACGAACGGATTGATCGTCATGATCGGGAACGCGGCGATGAGCAGCGTGACACCGGCCCAGACGGCGCTGATATCCACGCGCCACGATCGCGGCATCGTGATCCGGCTGAGTCCAGCGGTCGCGCAGGCCAGGACGGCCAGGCCGACGGGGATGACGCCCAGCAATAATCCCGTCGCATTCAGCGCCAGTCCGGAGAGCCATACGCCGACGAATGCGACTGTTCCGGGAATCGCGGTCAGCAGTCCCAGGGTGATCGCCTCGCCGACCGGGCCCATGCGGAGGCTGGCCAGCCCCGCCACGGGGATCAACATCAACCAGAGCCAGGTGCAAGCGATCGTCAGCAGTGGGTCGCTGCCCGACGATAGGCCAAGCGCGAGCGCGGCTTGCGCGCCGACCAGCAGGGCCATGACCTGCGCAATGCTTCGCCCCCAGATGGCCGCCGTCCCCAGGGCGATGGCCGCCAGCGCACCGCCGCCGAACAGCACCACGGCACTCGGCCGGTCGGGGAGCCTTCCGCCCATCAGGGCCAGCACGCGAAGCAGCAGGTATGCCCCGGGCGCAAGCCAGGCGATGGCGGGGCCGAACGCGACGGATGCCAATGGACGCCGGGCTGCCCAGGCGAGCGCGGCCAGCCGGACGAGCACGGGGAGCAGCATCAGCGAGAAGCTGGCCAAACCGAATGTATCCGAGGGCACGCCAGAGAACGAGCTGGTCCCGACGGACTGGATGGCGCCGGCGGCGGCGAGCAGCAGGCCGATGTCGCCAATCTGGAGAGCGAGACGAAGGCCGCGACGGCGGCGCGCGGTCTCATCGAGCGCACCGCTCCAGGCGAGCGTGAGCAGTTGCATCAAGATATAAAGCAATAAGACATTCGCGGCCAGCATCACGGCGCACACCGCCGCGCTGGTCAGTAGCCAGCCCATCCATGGATCGCGCCGGTCTTCCCGGTCCTGTTGCCGGGCGAGCATCGAGAGTGCAGCCGTGGCCAGCGTGACGGAGACAAAAGCCAGTGAGAGCCCATCGAGCCGAATGGTCAGAGCGGCAAATGGAAACGTCGTCAGATACGGCACGTCGACGTGCTCCCCGGGCGCGAGCCGGAGCAACTCGATCAGGGCAATCACGGCCGCGGCCGCAGTTGCGGTGAAGGCCACCCAGCCGTTGTTTGCCCGGCGTCCGAGGACTCCGATCAGCGCCGCCGCTGCGAGCAGGACGGCAAGCGGCAGTAACGCCTGTACCGCTAGCGGCACGAGTTAGCCGGCGCTGCCGGCTAGCGCGCGATGCGCGGGGTCGGGACCGTCCCCTGGAGCGGAACTTCTTCGGCGCAATATGGGCACACGCTCCAGCCCAATTTCAATTGCTTGTTGCACCGTGGGCAGAGTTTACTGAACTGGGTTTTGCAGTGGGGACAGAGCACGTACTGCGAATCGATCGGCTCGCCGCAGCTGGGACAGGGGCGCAGCTCTCGGGCCGGCCCGCCTGGCTCGGCCAGGGCCTGCGTCTCCAGCTCCAGGGCGCGCCGCTCGGCCATCGTGAGCGGCGGGCGAATGATCATGTAAATAAACAGCCCGAAGATGGGCAGCACCAGCGACAGGCCGGTGGCAAAGACATGGAACAGGACACTGTTCGATCGCTCGCGCGCATCACGGAACGCCCAGTAGGAAAGGCTCAGCCAGAACGCCAGCAGGTAGAAGACGACGATATAGAGGAGCGGCTTCAGCGACGTTAGATTCGGCAATGCGCCTCCTGAGTCAAGAGTTCTCCGGCTACCTTACCGTACTTCGGGGTTTTCGCCCAAAAGGCCGCTGAGCCGCTCGGCCGCCTGCTGCGCCTCGTGCAGGCGGGCCCGCTCCCGTTCGACCACGGCTTTGGGCGCCTTCCCGGTGAAGTCCGGATTATTCAGCTTCACTTCAAGAACCTCGATTTCCCGCCGTTTCTTTTGCAACTCGGCTCGGAGCCGTTGGTTTTGGGCCTGGACGGGCAACCCCAACCGGACCGTCGTCTGGCCGACGACGACCACTGACTGTGGCATTCCCTCCGGCAGGGTGCCATTGAGATCGAGCTGGGCAAGGGTCGCCAGGTAGCTCCGGCCGACCGGTTGGGTGAGCAAGGGCCTGGGCGACGTGACCTCGGCAGGTTGGCGTCGAGCGCGCGGATCGGCCGAGTGGCGCAGGTTGCGGACCGCCCTGACCACCTCGAGGAGATGGGCCATCTCGTCCATCAGCCGCTCGTCTTCGATCGTCTCGTCCGGCAGCGGCCAGGGCGCATACATGATGGTCTCCCCCTCGTGCGGGAGGCGCTGCCAGAGTTCTTCCGTCACGAAGGGCATGATCGGGTGGAGCAAGCGCAGCGTCGTCTCGAGCACGTGAATCGCGACAGCGAGCGCCGTTTCGTTCTGGCCCAGGCGCGGCTTGATCAGCTCCAGGTAGTCGTCGGCAAATTCGTGCCAGGCGAACTCGTACAGGGCATCGATCGCCGGTCCGAACTCGAAGCGCTCGAGCCCGCTGCTGACCTGCCGCGTCACGGCGCTCAGACGACCAAGGATCCAGGTGTCGGCCGGCTCGAGCGTCGCCTCGTCGATGGGAAGCGGCTGGCTACCCTCGGGCAGCTTCCGGATGAGCAGCCGGGTCGCGTTCCAGAGCTTGTTCTCGAAGAGCTGGTAGGACTTGATTTTGTCTTCCGAGAATCGAATATCCTGGCCGGTCGTGCCGAAGTAGGTGCACCAGGCGCGCGTCGCGTCCGCGCCGTATCGATTGATGACGTCCAGGGGGTCGACGCCCGTGCCCAGCGACTTGCTCATCCGCCGGCCGTCGGCCGCCAGCACCGTCCCGTGGATCAGTACGTCCGAGAACGGAACGACATGCAGAAAGTGCAGCGACAGGAAGACCATGCGCGCCACCCAGAGATAGAGGATGTCCCGCGCCGTATCGAGCACCTGGGTGGGATAAAACCGGCGCAGGTCCCCGGTATCCTCCGGCCAGCCCAACGTCACGAAGGGCCACAGCGATGACGAGAACCAGGTATCGAGAACGTCGGGGTCCTGGGACAACTGCTGGTTGCCGCACTGCTCGCACTCGGTCGGATCTTTGAGATAGGCAACGGCGTGGCCGTTCGCACAGGTCCACACCGGAATCCGGTGACCCAGCCAGAGCTGCCGCGAAATGTTCCAGTCGCGGATGTTGCGCATCCAGCTCAGATAAGGCTCGCGCCAGCGCTCCGGATGAAATCGCAGCTCGTCCATCTCGGCGACCGCGATCGCCGGGCCGGCGAGGGGCTTCATCTTGACCCACCACTGGGCCGAGACCATCGGCTCGATGACGGCGCCGCAGCGATCGCAGTGGCCGACATTGTGCCGGTAGGGTTCGATTTTCTGCAGCGCATTTTCGGCCCGCAGCATTTCGACGATCTGCGGCCGCGCCTTCGCGATCGGCAGGCCATCGAGCTGCGGGACCTCGGGGACGTTCATGCGGCCATCGAGCGTGAGGATGGTCAAGATTGGCAGATGATGCCGTTCGCCGATCTCGTAGTCGGTGACATCGTGTCCCGGGGTGACCTTCACGGCGCCGGTGCCGAATTCTCGATCGACCGCCTCGTCGGCGACGATCGGGATCCGCCGGTGAAGGATCGGCAGAATCACCGTCTTGCCGATCAGGTCCTTGTATCGCCAATCGTCGGGGTGGACGGCCACCGCCGTGTCGCCGAGCATCGTCTCGGGTCGTGCCGTCGCCACGGAGATCACGCCGCCGCCCTCGATCGGATAGTCCAGGTAGTACAGCTGGCCGTCCGTCTCTTCGTACTGGACCTCGAGGTCCGAGATCGCACTCTGGTCGCGTGGACACCAGTTGACGATGCGAGGCCCGCGATAGATCAGGCCTTCCTTCCATAGCTGGACGAAGACATACCTGATGGCCTCGACATATCTCGGGTCCATCGTGAAGCGATTACGCGACCAGTCGGCGCTGAAGCCGAGCCGCCGCATCTGCTGCAGGATGGTGTGGCCGGTGGTCGCGTACCACTCCTGGACCAGCCTGTCCCAGGCTTCGCGGCCAAGTTTTTCTTTTGTCGTGCCTTTCTTTGCCAGCTGCTTCTCGAGCACGTTCTGCGTGGCGATCGCGGCGTGGTCGGTGCCTGGCACCCAGAGGGCGGAGTCCCCCAGCATCCGATGCCAGCGAATGAGCACGTCCTGCAGCGTGTACATCGCGTGACCCATATGCAGTTCGCCGGTGATGTTCGGCGGGGGCATCGAGATCGTGAAGGTCTTTCCGGTCAGGCTCTCGCGCGGTTTGAAGTAGCCGCGCTCTTCCCAGGTGTCATACCAGCGCTGCTCGACCGCCTGGGGGTCATACCGGGTCTCCATCGTTGGCACAGTTTAGGTCAGCGTTCCCACGGCGGCCAACGCGTCAAACGCACGCGCATCCCGTCTCAGGCGGACGGGTGGAGCGATCGCTCGGCGCCAAACGCCTCGAATCCGCGACGCGGAGCTGCGGAGCGGCCCCTCGCCGCCCACGGCTATCGGCAACGTGGCTCGGCTCGGGGCCGTGCCTCCGTTCCGCATCCCGTCTCAGGCCGATCGTGCGTGTGGGATCACTTTCAGCGCCGGCGGCGTCGCTACCCACCGGTCGGTTTTTCGCTCTAGGCTCCAGCCATCTTCATGCACCTTTCGGTGATGCGCACGACAAACCAGCCCAAGGTTCTCGATCTTCGTCGGGCCGCCATCGGCCCAGAAGACCAGGTGATGGCCCTCGCACCAGGGCGCCGGACGGTCACAACCGGGGAACACGCAGTGACCATCGCGTGCCACCAGGGCGCGACGTGTCATTGGCGGAATCGTCCGAGTGGCGTGCGTGGTCTCGTACTCGAGCTCGCCCCGTCCAATGATCCGCGTGATCGCCGAGTCGCAGGCAAGCCGCCGAACCGTCTCAGCAGGAACCGTGCCGCCCCACTCCAGCTGTCCGGCCGGAGCGCCGTCGATGCCCGCGAGGGTATCGACGCTGGTCTTGATGATCATCAGGGGTCTTGGACCCGAGCCGTTGGCCCCGCCATTGGCCGTCGCGCCACTGGCGCCATCGCTGGCCCGACCTGCATGGCTGGCTCTTCCCGTGCCGTTTCGCAGCGCGTCGATCAGCGCGTCGTGCGCCCGCTGGCCGCCCGAACGCTCGTCGCCCGTGCGCGGCTTCAGGTACGGTTCGATCGCCGTGCGCACGATGGCGGCCGCTTCGGGAACCAGCTGTCCCTCGATGCGGGCCAGGCCGTTGACCGGCTCGCCGATCGAGAGGTAGCGGCGCTGGTAGGCGCGGTTGGCCTCATCCAGTGCGGCATCACGATCCACCTGGTGTTCGAAATTCTTGGCCACGGTGACGAACTGTCCTGGATCCATCGCCTGCGCCGCCTCCAGCAACCTCGTCTCGGCTCTTCGCACCGCGGCCGCGCCCACGTGCTCGGCGGTCCTGGCCATCGCCACTGCGTGCTGGTAGCCGATCTCGCCCCGAGCCAGCGCCTCCTCGGTCTTCGGCAGGCTGCCCAGCTGCCGAGCCGTTTCAACGTGCTCGGCGGCGGCACCGCCACTCAGCTTGCCGTGGACTTTCAGCCAGGGGACCATGCCCAACGATCCGTCCGTCTTGTAGCCGCCGGCCTTCTCGAAGCGACGCATCGCGTCGGCATTGGCCGCCTCCAGGCGGTCGATCAGCGCTCGGTTCTCAATGATGACGTCACCGAGCTCCGGGGCCGGCTGCTTCGCGATCCACTCGGGCATGTCCTGGATCGCCGACTTCGCCCGCTCGCCCGGAGTCTCGCTGGCTCTGCACATGCTCGGACGATCGTGACAGGCGTTTACGACAGCTGTCTGTCGTAGGCGTTGCATGCAACAAAAATCACTTTCGGCTGGGCGCCAACCCGTCGAGCCGGCACTCTGAATGAAGAAGGCGCTTGCCCCTCTGGCAAGCGCCCTGTTCCAATCCCCCCGGTGTCCTCGGTCAGCCGCCTCCCGGCATGCTGTCGGCGACGGCGAGCAAGAGAGCGGCAACGGCGGCGGCAAGAGCAACGAAACGGTACATGAGCACCCTCCTTCACCGGGCGCTCCGTCCGTCTGGCCGGAATTTAACACCCG
>DASTJZ010000068.1:0-11544 GCA_035716185.1 Candidatus Dormiibacterota bacterium | reverse complement strand
CTTCACCTTCTTTGCCCGGTTCTTTAACGACACCTACGTCGGCATCGTGATTGGGATGTTCTTGTTGGCGGCGGCGCTCGGCAACCGTCTGCTGGTCGCCATGCCCGGACGGCAGACCGAGCAGGTCGCGGCCTAGATGGCGGTGCTGCGTTCAGCTTTCGAGGGCCGGCGGCTGGAGCCGGCCCATCAGCCGCGAGCGAGCGCCTGGCGCTGGGCAGCGATTGGGAGCGCAGTGCTCATCCTGCTGACGCTGCCGCCGATCCTGATCGCGGCAATCCAGACGCCGGCAACCTCGGTGTTTTCGGGCTACGTCGTCATCGCCCGTGACGCCTATGTCTACCAGGCACTCTGGCGACAGGGCTGGAACGGGGCCTGGCTGTTTCATTCGCCCTACACCTCGGAATCGGTGCCCGGCATCCTGCTCTACCCGTGGTATCTGTGGCCGGCGCATGTCATCGGCTGGGCGGCCGGGCCCTGGCTCTATCACGTGGCCCGAGTCGCGGCGGCGGCCGCGTTGCTGGCCGGGGTCTGGCTGCTGATCCGCGAGCTTTTCCGCTCCAGATTGCTGCGCGGCTGGGCCTTTACGCTCTGCACCCTGGGCGGCGGCATCGGGGCGTTCCTGCCCCACGAGATTCGTCTGGGACCGCTCACCACCGGCGCGACCGAGATGCGCTCGCCCGGCAGCAGTGTCGCCGACCTGATTGCGATGGCGGCGCACCTCCCCTGGGCGCTAGCGCTGATGTGCTGGGCGATGGTGGTGGCACTGCGCGTCCGACGGCGCCTGTCCCTCAGCGAGCTCATCAGTGGGCTGGCAGCCGTCGTCGGCCTGCAGCTGATCTATCCCCAGCTCGCACTGCTCCTCGTCCTGGTGGTGGGCGCCTGGTCGCTGGTGAGCCGGCTGCGGCGCCCGCTCTGGTATGCGGCGGCCGCCGCGGGACTCCAGGCGCCCTACCTCGCCTACCTGCTGTGGCTTTCCCATTCGGCTCCCCAGGCGCTGGCCGTGATCCGGCCTTCGCTCGACGTGGGCGACCCTTTCGGCTTTCTCGTGCTCTCGCACCTGACGGCGACCGGGCTGATCCTGGTCGCGCTCTGGCGGCGTCGCCTGCGGGGTGACCTGATCCTTCCGGCGCTCTGGATCGTGGGGATGACGCTCTTCATGTTCCTGCCGTGGGTAAGCGGCAGTCTCGGGCGCAGCTTTATGGCCAGCTCCATTCCGTTCGGACTCTGCGCCGCCCCCGGACTGCTGAGCCTGCTGCGCATGCTGCCGACTCGGGCATGGCGGCGCCGGGTGCTGGCGGCCACGCTGGCGCTGTCGAGCTTCTACGGCATCTTCAGCCTGGCGCAGCCCTACTGGATCGCAAGCTTCCGGTTCGACACCGCGGCGGAATATGAAAGCCGGGCCGAAGCCGCCATCCTGGCGCGGCTGGCGCCGTCGGTATCAGCGCGCGACATCGTTCTGACCAGATATGTCGACGGCATCTTCGTGCCGGCGCAGACCAATGCTCGGGCCTTTGACGGCCATCCCGAGATGACCGTCGACGCCGGCCACAAGTCGGACCAGGCGAATGCGTTTCTTGACAGCTGGGACGACCGGACTCGCGCCGCCTTCGTGCGTGCCAATGGCATCGACTACGTGCTGGCCACCGACGCCGGGTCAATTACCCGGCTCGAGGCAGATCCGGGTCTTCGCCTGATCGACCATGAGGCGGATGTGGCGCTCTTCGCGGTGCAGCCATGAGCCGCGAGCAGGGCGCTAGCCGCATGGCCGGCGATCCGCCCGAGGGCCCTTCCCGGGTCAGGCGCTGGGCGACGGCAATGATCGTGGGGCTCGCGCTCGCCGGCGCCCTTCTGGTCATCCGGCAGCCGGCCAGCTCGCGCGCCACCTCCGATTTCGTCGTCCCCTATAGCGCCGGTCGTCTGGTGTTGGCCGGGCATGCAAACCGTGTATATGACCAGGCCTGGCTGGCCCCCGAGCTCGTGCGGACGGCGGCGGGTGTTCCCATCGACCCGACCCTTCCGTTCAGCGAGCCCCTGGCGCTCCTGGCGCCATTCACGATCCTGGCGCTCTTCCCGGTGGAGGTTGCACTGCGAATCTGGCAAGGCGTCAGTGTCCTGCTTCTGTTCGCCGGGATCGTCACGCTGCAGGCGCTACTGCCGCTGGGCCGCCGGGCGCCGATCACCGGACTGATCCTGCTGCTGGCGGCCATTCCAACCTGGTCGATGCTTCTGGAGGGACAGCAATCGGCGTTGGTGCTGCTAGGGGCTGCCTTCGCCGCGACCGCTTTGGTGGGCGACCAACCGTGGGTCGCCCTGCCCGGGGCGGCGTTACTGGCGCTCAAACCGCAGTACCTCGCGCCCTTCCTGGTGCTTCTGCTGCTGCGGCGTCATCCCCGGACGATGGCGTATGCCCTTTGTGGTTCGCTGATTGTCCTGCTGAGCACAGGGTTGGCGGGTGGCTTACCGGCCTTCGCGGCCATGGGCCACAACATGCTGGCCACCAATTCGCAGACTCCATTGAGGCTGAATGAGACCTGGAGCGGGCTGCTCGCGGATGTGGTGCCGGCGCCGGCACAGATCCCTGCCGCGCTGACGGTGGTGCTGGGTGGTCTGGTGTGCGCCGCCATTCTTGGCATCAAGCTGCGCGGGGAACGTCTGGCGCTGGTGGCCGCCACCACCTGGCTGGCGGTCCTGGCATCACCGCACACGCTGCCTCACGATCTCGTGCTGTTGGCCGTGCCCGCCTGGTGCGCGACGGCCCTCTATCGAGAGGGCCGGCTGCCATCACCGCTCTGGGGACTTATCGCCTGCGATGCGGCGATCATGTTCGATGCGCTCGATCCGCCGGTGCGTCTTGGCGCGATCGCGATGACCGCGGTCCTGATCGCCTACGCCGTCGCGTTCATGCAGCGGCGGAGGGAATCCGTGCATCGCCCTGCCGCAGCGGCCTGACCTGCATTTGTCGCTCACGCCGAAGCATCTGCAGGAGCAGCGCCCAGATCACAAGGAGGCCGACGAGTTTTACCGATGTCCCGCCGAGCATCAGCGCCGCCTGCCCCGCGTTGTGCACGTGCAGATCGGCCGGCAGCGGGAAGGCCCGACGGTCGAGCCAGCACATGGCGTAGCCAGCGAACAGCCACCAGCCATAACGCGCGCCGGGTTTTCGGACCGTGATCCAGGCCATCGCCGTCGCCACCGGGAGGAGCAGCGTGACGAGATGATGCTGCCAGGTGACGCTGCTCGCGATCAGGAGCGAGGTCGTCAGCGCGGCAACCCCGAGCCGCAGACGCCAGCGCGAGTCCCCGCCTCGCGCTTGCCAGATCGTGAGGCCGATTATGGCGGCGGCCAGCACCGCGATCACCACCTTGGCGATGATCTGCGTGGCGCTGCCCGACAGGGTGGGGGAGAGCTCCACGATGCGGCTGACCAGGCCGTTGATCGAGCCGTTGTCCCAGTTCGCGGTTCCCAGGCCAATCCGGGGCAGCACGACGGTGAAGAATTGCCAGCTGCCGGGCGCGCCGAGCATGGTCACCACCGTGAGGGCGACGAGCAGCCCGCTGCCGGTGAGGGCGAGGCGCCAGCGGCCGAGGCGGGCGAAGAGCGCGATCAGGAAGACGGGCGTCACCTTCAACGATGCCGCCACCGCAATGATGGCGCCGGCAACCCCATCGCGACGCCGCAGCGCCGCCCACACCGTCGCCGTCAACAGCAGCAGCCAGACGGTCGCCACCTGCTGGAACTTGAGGTTGAGATAGACGGGCATGAAGGCCAATGACCCGAGGAGAAACAGCCGCCGGCCCGCGCGCGAGAGTTCGGGATGAATGCGCAACAGCAAGGCCAGCGAAGAAAAAAATGCGACGTGGACGACGAGCAGCCAGATGCGCGCGGCCGCCACCAGCCCGAGTGGCGTCAGCGGCGCCAGGACCTCGGCAAAGAACGGCGGATAGATATACGCGACCACCCAGGCCTCGCTGCCCCAGGAGCGTTTGAAGTCGGCATAGATGTCCGAGCCGTGGGCCGCTGCCTGGGCGCCGCCGAAGTAGTTGACGAAGTCGAATCGCAGCGACGTTGGCGTCAGCGTCGTCCACTGCACCACCGACCAGAGGACGTAATAGCCGGCGACGACGAGCAGGAGCAGGAGAAGAACGCGTTCCTGAAAGCGCGGCTCATACAGCCGGCGAATCCCCCAGACCCGGGGAATCCCCCTGAACCCCTGACGCCAGCGTGTCATCCCTTGGCCTGGGCGGCGTAGGCTCGGTTTTCCGGCGTATCGCGCATCATGATGGTCGCTTTGTCGAAGGTGGCCAGCTCGAACCAACCGGTGTGACCCGGCGAGCTGTGCAGCTGGCGCAGCTCGGTGATGATCGGATCGTCGGAGTGGAAGATGACCCAGTTGATCTGATAGCGATCCAGCAGCTTCTGCTGATCCGGCGCCAGCGACTGGAGATGCGAGTAGTCAGAGAGCAGCTGGTCGCCATCCAGGGCGGCGTCCCCGAAGACGAACACCGGCTGCGGGTGCGATGGGTCGTTCAGCCGGAAGATCAGGTAGCCGCCCCAGCCGTAGACGTTCAGCATGTGGCCGGGCGCAGGGTGCTGAACCAGGAAGTCCGCGGCCTTGATCGGAAAGTCGCGCGCTACCAGCTTGCCGTTGACGCGCTGCACCAGGCTGGGTGCGCTGGCCACCAGGACGAGGAGGGCGAGCGCCACGATCATCACCAGGTTGAGGGCAAAGGTGAGCGGGCTCGTCCGTGGCAGCCGCCGTGGCCAGGTCCAGCTCAGGCGCTCCCTCGCCTGCTGCGCGTAATCGGTCAGCGCGGGCACGGCGACGAGCATGAAGAAGGGCAGGTTGCGGACGGAGTGGAGGGCCATGCCGAGACCGAGGAGGAGCAGCAGGAACTGGCGCGGCTCGATCCGGCGCGCCAGGGCGATGGCGCCGATGATCAGAAAGATCATCAGCTCGAAGGCCCAGATCTGCGGCATCTGGAAGTTCGGCGAGAACCACTCGACGATCAGCTGCTGCTGCACCTGGCTGCCGCCGGTTTGAAACGGATAGAGATAGATGTCCCAGCCGTTGGGATTGATGATGGCGACGGCCACCGAGGCCACGAGCACGACGGCCATCGCACGCAGCTGAGCGAAGGGCAGGGCGTCCGGCCGCCGCAGCAGGTAGCGGATACCCTCCACCAGCAGCGCGATGCCGACGATCGCGTAGGCGAAGACAAAGCCAGCGTGGAGGTTCACCCAGAGCAGCATCAGCAGCGGTAGGGCATAGAGCGCGCGGCTGCGGCCCTCGCAATAGCGGCGCACCCACCAGTAGGTGAGCGCGCTGAGCGCGAAGGTGATCATCTGGATCCGCGGCCCCCAGATGGGGTTGGCCGCGGCGACCCCGAGGGCGAGGGTCAGGCCGCGGATCACGAAGTTGACGCGCCGATCGGTCGAGAGGTAGACGAACACAAAGCCGGCAGCGGTCACCGCCCCCAGGACCAGGCTCACCGGGGGGAGCCGCCCGACGGCGTAGAGCATCGCCAGGATGACCTCGCTCAGCCATTCGTGGGTGATCCAGCGATGGTCGCTGACGGTGAAGGTGTAGAGGTCATGGCGGGGCACGGCGTGGTGGCTGAGGATCCAGTTGCCGGTGGTCAGGTGCCACCAGAAATCCGGATCGGTGACCGGTTGGATGGCGGCCATCAGCAGCGTCACAAAGATGGCGAGGGTGAAGAACCGCCGGAGATCGAACCAGCGCACGGCGCGGGTCAGCCAGCGGTCGGGGCCTGGCTCAGAAGGCAACGGGGCAGCGGAACGGGCCAGCGCTGACAATCTACAGGACGAGGGGAATCAGCCGGCGGGTCCGGCGGGCATAGGCCTCGTAGGTGGGATAGGCCGCCCGCAACACCCGCTCCTCGAAGTAGGTGCGTGCGATCTGGGCGCCGACGAAGATCACAAAGACGACGATGCTGGGGCTGAGCAACGTCGGGGTCACCAGCCCAAGGGCGGCGATGATCTCACCGAGGTAGATCGGATGCCGGACGATCTCGTAGGGCCCACTGGTGACCAGCCCCCGAGCTTCAGGCACGATGCTGAACCGATGGCGCAGGTAGCTCAGCGAGTACAGTGCCCACACCATGCCGCAGGCCAGGCAGATGTCGCTGATGGCCAGCACCCTGACATCGGTGCTGCGGGACTGGCCGGGGATCAGGTAGAGGGTATAGAGGACGAAGGTGCCGACCATGGCGACGGCGACGGCCAGCGGGTTGTGGTCATAGGCTGCCGCCTTGCCGCGCAGGACGTAGATCGCGACGAGAAAACCATAGAAGGCAACCACAAGGATGCGATTGACCAGGTACATCGCGTCCGCCCGGTCGAGGGTGCCGGCGAAGGCGTGCTGGATACTCGCGTACGCCAGGTCGCCCTGAATGGCCACCAGGAAGCCAAACACCCCCAGGGGCAGGGCCCGTCCCAGCAAAAAGGACGCTCGTTCGCTCATCGCCACGGAGATTCAGCGTGAATTCGCCGATTTTCCTGCTATCATGGGGCCGCCAAACGGGCTCCGGCCGGGAGTGGGGACCGTTTTCGTTAGTCCTATATGAGTGCGATCCAGGCCACGGATGAGACCTTCGATCCATTCGTGTTGATTCATCAGTCGGTGACTGCCCGCCTGCAAACGGTGGAGGCGGAGCTCGAGATCGCCGAGACCAAGTCGCGCGAGCTGGAGGCGTCCCTGGAGCAGGCACGCGACCAGGCCGAGGAATCGCGGGTCGTGGAGAAGCATCTGCTCAACAACCTGCGCCAGTTTTCGCCCTCAGAGGTGCAAGAAACCTTCGCCAACATCCGGGAAACGCAACTCGGGGTCGAGCGCGTGCAGTACGAGTACGAGGCGCTTGCCTCGCGGCGCGCCGAGCTCAAAGACCAGGGCCAGTTTCTGCGGTCGGCGAGCCAGATCCTGGCTGACCTGCAGCGGATGTATGGGGAGAACGGCGGCCGGCCCACGGCGGCGGAAGGCGACAAACAATTCCGCGACGCCTCCCGCCAGGTGTTCCAGATCATCGAGGAAGAGCGGATGCGCATCGCGCGCGACATGCACGACGGCCCGGCTCAATCGATGGCGAACCTGGTCTTGCAGGCCGAGATCCTGGAGCGGCTGCTCGACCGCAATCCCAAGCAGCTGGTGACCGAGCTGGCCGAGTTCAAGAACAGCGTCCGCAACGCACTGGAAGAGACGCGGCAGCTGATCTTCGACCTGCGCCCGATGACCCTCGACGATCTCGGTCTGGTGCCGACGCTGCGCAAGTTCATCAAGGAATACGGCGACCGCTATGGCCTGGCCACCCGCTTCAACGTGGTCGGCCAGGAGCGACGGCTTCCGGGCAACACCGAGGGGGTGCTCTTCCGCATCATCCAGGAAGCCCTGACCAACGTCCACAAGCACGCCCGGGCCAAGATGGCCGAGGTGACCATCAACTTTCAGCCCTCGCGGGTCGGCGTGGTCATCAAGGACGATGGCCAGGGGTTTGACGTCGCCCGGACCGAGGCCAACCTCCACAAGAACAAAAACCTTGGGCTGCTCTCGATGCGCGAGCGAGCTGAGCTGGAGAAGGGCACGCTGGAAATCCGCTCCCAGCCCGGCCGCGGCACCGAGATAAAGATCGAGGTGGCGCTCAGCAAGCGCTAGGCCGCTCGTCGTAACGCTCGTTGTAAGGCGACGACCTAGCTGTTACCGGGTCGTCAAAAATCCTTCGTCAAGTCTTGCCGGAACCAGCGTTGCTCTGGACGCGACCCGATGTGAAACTGGGTCCAGTCGAAGTGCTTCCAAAAGGAGGTGAATCTAGCATGTTGACCAACCTGTATCTCCGCCTCCGCGCCCTGTTCAATCGTGAGGAAGGCCAGGGTATGGTAGAGTACGCCCTCATTCTCGTCTTGATCGCGGTGGTTGTCATCGTAGTCCTGATCGTTCTCGGCAACCAGGTCAAGAACGTCTTCTGCAACATCTCGGGCGGTCTCAGCCAGTAAGCACCCAACGCTCTTGGGAGCAAGAAAGAGAGCCGGCGCAAGCCGGCTCTCTTGTTTTTTCGAAACGCTCGAGGCTTGCCTCGAACTCTTTTTCAGACTGGGCATCCACTGCGCAAGGATGGACTGGGATTTCCAGATACACGACGCGAAGAGCGTCGCGCCGTGGAGCGTGGACGCCGAATTTCAGGAGGTGAGTTGATTGGCGACTGAGGTGAAGCCGAAGAGCAACCGCATCCTCTTGATCTTCGGTGTTTTCCTCGCTATCGTGGCCTTCGCAGGGGCGCTGCTCATTGGCCGAACCCCAGGGGGCGGTGGGGGAGTGAACTTAACCGGCAAGACCGTCGATGTGGTGGTCGCCACCCAGGAGATTGCTCCAACGACCCAGATCACGGCGCAGCTCGTCCAGATTCAGAAAGTCGCGGAAGAGGCGGTTGCGCCCTACGCGTTCAAGGACAAGAACCTGGTCATCGGCAAGTACGCCGCGATCCAGATCCACCAGGGCTCCCAGGTTATCGACACGGATCTCGTGACCGACGTGGGCAATGTCCAACCGGCGAAGCAGGCGTACCTGCCACTGGACAAGGGCCTGGTCGCGATGCAGATCCCCACCGGTGAGCTGGTCGGCGTTGGTGGCTACATCCAGCCAGACGACCGGATCGACATCCTCACCACCTACTCGCCACCGAACGCCAAGACGCAAGAAACCGCGGTGACCTTCGAGAACCTTCGAGTCCTTCGGGTTGGCCCGGCCGGCTCGGCCAACACCCGGGGCATCTCCTCGAGCCTGACGGTGGTTGTCACCCTGCAGCAGGCCCAGGAACTGAAATGGTTGCTCGACAATACCAACTACAAATACGTCCTGAAGTTCGTGGGCGACTACGGACAGCCGGACGCGCCGACCTCGCAGACGGACGCGAACAGCTTCAGCAGCAACTATCACGTCCACTAGACCAACATTTCGAAAACGTTGACAGGCTCCCCGCGAAATCGGAAGATTTCGCGGGGTGCTGTCTTTAACGAGATGACGAGATGAGCGAGCCAATCAAGGTCCTGATCGTCGACGACATCCCCAGCACCCTGGACAACCTCCAGAAGCTGCTGTCCTTCGAGCCGGATATCCAGGTCGTGGCCACCGCCGTCAACGGCAAGGAGGGCGTCGAGCAGGCCAAGAAGCTGGCCCCCGACATCGTGCTGATGGACGTCAACATGCCGATCATGGACGGCATCCAGGCGACCGAGACCCTGGCCCAGGAAGTGCCGTCCTCGCCGGTGATCATCATGTCCGTCCAGGGCGAGCGTGACTACCTCCGGCGGGCGATGCAGTCGGGCGCCCGCGAGTTCTTGATCAAACCCTTCTCCGGCGACGAGCTGATCGCCAGCATCCGCCGCGTCTATCAGCTGGAGCAGAAGAAGGAGTCGTTCCTGGCCAAGACCTCGGCGACCGCGGCGCCGACGGCCGAGGCCCCACCCGACGGCGGGACGCCCCGGCGGGCCGAGCAGGGCCTGGTGTTCTTCTTCTATTCGGGCAAGGGCGGGGTGGGGAAGTCCCTGATCGCCGCCAACCTGGCCGTGTCCATGGCGAACGAGACCAAGGCCAAGGTGGCCCTGGTCGACCTGGACCTGCAATTCGGCGACATCGGCGTCCTGCTCAACCTGGACCACTCCCAGGGGATCACCGACTTGATCGAAAACATCGATCACATGGATGCCGACTTCATCCGCGAGATCATGGTCGATGGCCCGAGCGGGATCAAAGTCCTCCTGACACCGATCAGCCCGGAGCTCGCCGACCTGGTGACCGTCGACCACGTCCGCCGGATCTTCAGCGAGCTGCGGAAGATGTTCGACTACATCATCGTCGACAGCAGCGCCCACCTGGGCGAGATCAACCTGGAGGTGCTCGACCACGCCGACAAGGTGGTGGTGGTGACCTCGCTCAGTATCCCGGCGATCAAGAACACCAAGCTGGCGCTCAAGATCTTCGACTCCCTGTCGATCTCCCCGGACCGGGTGGTCCTCCTGCTGAACAAGTCCGACGCCCACTCGGAGTTCAACAAGGAGAGCGTGGAGGCCAACCTCCGCTTCCCGATCGCGGGGCAGATCCCCAACGATCCCAAACTCGTGATCAACTCCATCAACCGAGGCAACCCCTTCGTCAGTACCCACCCGGAGTCCGAGATCAGCCAGCGGATTCGCGAGCTGGTTGGCAAGGTCATCCCCGCGGCGCCGGCCGCCCCGGCGCCCGCTACCGAGGAGAGGAAACCCCGCAAGGGTCTGTTCGCCCGTCGTTAGGAAGGTTGAGATGACTGTGGGGGCTTCGGCCTAACCGTGTCGCTGCTCGATCGCGTCCAGAAGCAGCAGGGTCCCGACCCGTCGGCCGCGCCCGAGGGGTCGTATGTGCCCCAAGCGGGCAGCGGGTCCGGCGGACAGCGCCAGAGCACCACGGCGGCACGCGTCCGCACGCCCTTCGAGATCCAGGCCGAGCGGATCAAGAACCGGCTGCAGGCCCGGCTGATCGAACAGATCGACGACTCCGAGGACGAGGACAGGGAGCAGCGGGCGGCCCGGATCACCGAGGCCCTGAATGCCGTCGTCGCCGAGATGGGCCTGACCCTGACCAAGCCCGAGCGCCAGCGGCTGCAGGATTCCGTGCTCAACGACTTCCTGGGCCTGGGTCCGATCGAGGCGCTGATCAGCGACCCCAACTGCACCGAGATCATGGTCAACGGCCCTGACCAGATTTTCGTCGAGCACAAAGGCAAACTGACCCTCTCCAACGTCCAGTTCGAGAGCGAGGATCAACTGCGCCGGGTGATCGACCGGATCGTCTCGACCATCGGGCGCCGGATCGACGAGAGCTCCCCGATGGTCGACGCCCGGCTCAAAGACGGCTCCCGCGTCAACGTCATCATTCCCCCGCTGTCCCTGAACGGACCCATCCTGACCATCCGAAAGTTCTCCAAGGATCCCTACAAGATCACCGACCTGATCAAATTCGGAAGCCTCACCGAGCCCATGGCACAGTTCGTGCGAGCCTGTGTCCGCTCCCGACTGAACATGCTGGTCTCGGGCGGCACCGGCTCGGGGAAGACGACGACCCTCAACGTCCTGTCCAGCTTCATCCCGGAGGAGGAGCGGGTGGTGACGGTGGAGGACGCCGCCGAGCTCCAGCTCAACCAGGAGCACGTTGTAACACTCGAGTCACGACCGGCGACGGTGGAAGGCCGCGGCCGGATCGCGATCCGCGACCTGGTGGTCAACGCCCTGCGCATGCGCCCCGATCGGATCGTCGTCGGCGAGTGCCGCGGTGGGGAGGCGCTGGACATGCTCCAGGCGATGAATACAGGCCACGACGGCTCCCTCACGACCATTCACGCCAACAGTCCGCGGGATGCGATTTCCCGCCTGGAAGTAATGGTTACCTTGGCGAACGCCAACATGCATCTGACTGCGATCCGGCAGCAGATCGCCTCGGCCGTGCAACTGCTGGTCCAGTGTTCCCGATTCAGCGATGGGACGCGGCGCGTCAGCAGCATCACG
>DASTJZ010000067.1:0-13793 GCA_035716185.1 Candidatus Dormiibacterota bacterium | reverse complement strand
ACCAGCGCGAGCGCGATCAGGTAGACGCAGATGACGGCGAAGAGCCCGTACTCGAAGATGATCCGCCGCGAGAGCGAGTCGTCCAGCGCGTGGACGGTCAGGCCCTGCCAGGCGTACCAGGCAAAGGCCAGGATGACGGCGACGTACTGGCTTCCCTGGTTGAGGTAGGTCACCATGCCGAAGGCCCCAAAGGTCACGGTGCCCGCGGTCAGAAACGCCGAGAGCAGCGCCAGCCCTTCGCGCTTGGTGGCGAAGCGGAAGCTGCGGTAGCCGCTGAGCAGCGCGACCACGAAGATGGCGCTGAACTTGATGACGTTCGGCAGGTCGATCGCCTGCAGGATGAGGAAGAACAGCGCGAGCAAGACGCAGAAGGTGGTGGCGTCGCGCAGGAATCGATGCAGCGGTCGCTCCCGGCCCATGCCGCGCGAAAGGTCGACGAAGGTGCTGGCAAAGATGAACCCGCCCATCGTCAGCATGGCCAGCGCGTGAATGCGGTAGTCGGGCGCGAGAATCGAAAAAGCGGAAGCGGCCACGATGGTCAGCACTGGCGTGATGTAGTGATCGGGGCTGAGCCAGCCGGGCGTGCGATTGCGGGCGTGAAGAAACAGCAACCCGAGGGTGACCAGCACCGCCAGGCCGGCCGTCGCCTGCCATACCTGGTTGGGCGTGAGCAGCTCGGACTTGAAGGTGAGGCCGATGGCGACCGCCCAGGTGGACAGCAGGCCCAGATAGCGGGTGCCCAGCTGAATCGGCCGCGGCGCCGGCCGCGCGCGCGGCGCGGTCCGCTGCCCTGGCCGAAGGGTGGCGGAAGAGCTTGCCAGGGCTTCCGACATGGCGGCTAGTCTAACAGGGAAACGTCCGTTTGGGGCTGGGGAAAGACCGCCGAGTCAACCCCGAATTTGTATTCAAAAACAAACGTTCGACCCGGGTGCCCGGCGTTGTGGATACTGTGCAAAGTTCAGCTCAGGCGGTATTCGTTCCCTGGCGACCGTACTTGTCCTCGAGCCGCACCACATCGTCGATCTCGGGTGAGGAGACCTCGAAGAATTCGCAGTCCTCGACACCGATCATCCGGTGCTTGCGCCCGGGCAGGATTCGTTGCGACATGCCGGGCGTGAGGCGGTGGGTTTGCAGCCGGCCGGCATCGTCTTCCAGCTGAAGGTCCATGGCGCCCTTCAAGACCAGGAGGGTCTCGTCCTTCTTCAGGTGATATTGCAGGCTCAACATCTCGCCGCGATTGATGTGGATGACTTTGCCCAGGTATTTGTCGGTGACGGCGAAGCGGTTTTCCCAGCCCCAGGGCTTTTTGACGATGCCCCCACCCTGCCCCGAGGGGGAGGGAACTGCGTCATACAAGCTGGCGCAATCCGAGCTGCTCTTCCAGGGCGGCGAGCAGCTGGTCCACCCGCTCTTTCGATGACGCCTCACTGTAAACGCGAATCAGCGGCTCAGTGCCGCTGAATCGAATCAGCACCCAGCTGCCGTCTTCCAGGTAGTACTTGAAGCCATCGTCGGTCCGCGAGCGAACGATGCGGCCGCCGGCCAGCTCAGTTGGTGCCTCCCGCTGCAGCCGGCCATAGATCTCCTGCCGGCGCGCCGGATATTCGTCCCGCTCGAGGTGCAGGTCGTGGCGGGCATAAAAATGCGGACCAACGAGCTCGACCAGGTGATCGAGAATCTTCGATAACGGTTTTCCATAGTCGACGATCATGTCGGCGAACATGATTCCGGAGAGCACCCCGTCGCGCTCCGGGATGTGCCCACGGAAGGCGAAGCCCCCGCTCTCCTCGCCGGCCAGGATGGCGTTGACCTCGGCCATCTTCGGCCCCAGGTATTTGAAACCGACCGGCATCTCATGGACCTTGACGCCGAAACGCTCCCCCAGCCGGTCGGCCATCGAGGTCGAGGTCAACGACCGCACCACATCGCCTTTTTGGCCGCGTTTCTCGACCAGGTACATCATCAACAGGGCCATCACCTGCAACTGGTTGATGAACTGGCCGCGCTCATCGATGATGCCGACCCGGTCGGCGTCGCCGTCGTTGGCGATGCCGAGGTCGTAACGACCGCTGCTCATCCGTTCCAGCGCCTCGGGCATCCACTGGGCGATCGGTTCGGGGTGCATGCCGCCGAAGCCGGGGTTGCGCTCCTGGTGGATTTCCTCAACCGTGGTCTTTCCCCCGCTCAGCAGGGCCCGAACGTATCCCTGGCTGGCGCCGTACATCGGCTCGTGCAGGATCCGCAGCCCGGCGGCCTTGATCCGGTCCAGGTTCACCAGCCGATTCACCTGCGCGACATAGGCGGGCTTGGGATCGAAGACGGCGATCCGTCCATCGCGCACGGCGTCGTCGTAGCGCACCTGGCGGACGCGGCCGCCGCGCTGCACCCGCTGGATCTCCTCCTCGAGGCGGTTGGTCACCTCCGGCGACGCCGACCCGGCGTACTCGGGCTTGTACTTCAGGCCGCTGAAGTAATACGGATTATGGCTGGCCGTGATCACGAGTCCCCCGCTCGCCTTCTTGTCCAGGATGGCGTAGGTCGAGACCTGCGTGGGCGCCGGGGCATCGATCAGGTGGACGCTGATGCCGTTCGCCGCCAGGACCTGGGAAACCTCGCGAGCGAAGAGGTCGGAGGAAAAGCGCGTGTCGTAGCCAACGATGGCGGACGGGTTCGGCCGGCTGACCAGATACTGGGCGATCCCCTGGGTCGCAATCCGCACCGAGTCGTAGGTGTAGTCATCGGCGATGATGCCGCGCCACCCATCCGTGCCGAACTTGATCTCGACCGGCATCCCGGTTAGCTCGCCTTCTCCGATCGTTCCCGGAGATGCTGCGCCGGCTTCAATCCAGCGGCCACAAGATCGTGCTCGAGCATCTCATGGATCATCTCCCGGAACGAGATCCGGGGTCGCCATCCCAGCTTGGCCCGCGCCTTGGTCGAGTCGCCGCAGAGATCGGGAACCTCGGCCGGCCGGAAATAGGCTTTGTCGACTTCGACGTAGTCCTGCCAGTCCAGGCCGACCATCCCGAAGGCGATCTCAGCCAGCTGCCGGACGCTCCACTGGGTGCCGGTGGCGATGACAAAATCACCGGGTTCATCCTGCTGGAGCATCAGCCACATCGCTTCCACGTAGTCGCGGGCATGTCCCCAGTCGCGCTTGGCATCGAGATTGCCGAGGCGGAGCTTGCGGCTGCGGCCGGCGACGATCGAAGCGACGCCGCGCGTCACTTTCCGGGTGACGAAATTCTCACCGCGACGCGGTGATTCGTGGTTGAAGAGAATCCCGCCGCAGGCAAACACGCCATACGCCTCGCGGTAGTTCACGGTGATCCAGTGGGCATACAGCTTGGCCACCGCATACGGGCTGCGCGGATGAAAGGGCGTCCTTTCGTTTTGTGGCGGCGGCGTGAGGCCGAACATCTCTGAGGACGACGCCTGGTAGAAGCGGGTGGGACGTCCCGTCGCCCGAATGGCCTCGAGCAGCCGGGTGGTGCCCAGCCCGTCCGTGTTCCCGGTGTATTCCGGCTGGTCGAAGGAGATGTGCACCTGGCTCTGCGCCGCCAGGTTGTAGATCTCGTCCGGCTCAACGGTCATCACCAGCCGGTTCAGGCCACCCGAGTCGGTCATGTCGCCATAGTGCAGCGTGAAGCGGCTGCTATCGATCTGAGACGGATGGGCATGCTCGAGGTGATCGATCCGGCCGCGGTTCATGGTCGAGGATCGCCGCACCACGCCATGCACCTCGTAGCCCTTTTCCAGGAGCAGCTCGGCCAGGTAAGAACCATCCTGGCCGGTGATGCCGGTGATCAGCGCACGCCTTGCCACCGCCACATCATAGATATTGCGTCTTGCCCATCTGCTTCAGCCGCTCGACGATCAGCTTCACATCCTGCGAGCGGGCCTTGGGGCAGATGAGGATCGCGTCGTCGGTCTCGATGACCACCATGTCCTCCAGTCCGACCGCGGCCACCAGCTTCTTTGGCGAGTGGATCATGCAGTTCTTCGAATCGATCAGGACCGAGTCCCCCTCGACGAAGTTGCCGGCGCCATCCTGCTGCAGGATGTCGTGCAGGTCCGCCCACGACCCAATGTCGTGCCACTCGAAGGCGGCGCCAACCACCAGGAGGTTCTGCGTCCGTTCCATCACGGCATAATCGATCGCCTCGACCGGCAGCGTCCGGTAGGCGCCGTCCGCCTGATCGAACTGGCGGTCCTCTCGCGCGCGCCTGACCACCTCGAGGCCTGTAAAGAGCCCCGGCGCGTGCTTCGCCATCTCCTCAAAGAGCACCGCGATTGGCCAGCTGAAGAGGCCCAGGTTCCACAGATAAGAGCCCGACGCGAGAAAGCCTTCGGCGGTCTTGAGATCCGGCTTCTCCACAAACCGGACAGCGCGATACACGGGCGGCGTCTCCCGGCCAACGAGTGGCGACCCGACCTGGATGTAGCCGAAGGCCGTCGATGCGTACGGCGGTCGCAACCCCACCGTAACCAGCGAACCGGAGGACTCAGCCCAGTGCGCCTCCGCCTCGAGCGTTCGAAGATAGGCGTCCTCGTCGTGCCCAAGGTAGTGGTCCGCGTGGACCGACAGCATGGTGGCCTTGGGATCGCGCTCCGCGATTACCAACGCCGCCAGGCCCAGCGCGGACGCCGTGCCGCGTCGGGCCGGCTCGATGATGAACCGATCGGTCTCGAGCTCCGGCAGCTGCTCGTGAATGCTGTCCACCTGCGAGCGCTCGGTCACGACATAAACGTGGTCGGTCAGCCGGTGGACGCGCTCGAAGGTCAACTGCAGCAGCGACTGCTTGCCGTGGAGCGCCAGCAGGTGCTTCGGCGATTTCTCGCGGGAGCGCGGCCATAGCCGGGTGCCCGTGCCGCCCGCCAGGATGACGACGTGCCGGCCCATCAGGCTACCTGCCGCTCCCGGCTCCGCCAGTACGCCAGCGTATCGTGCAGGGTGCGCTCCAGCGGAATCTGTGGCCGCCAGCCGGTCAGCCGCCGGAAGCGGCCGGCATCGGCGACATAGACCGCCGCCTCGGCGGCACGCTTGCGTGCCTCATCGACCTCGAGCCGGATCTTGACTCGCGTCATCTTCAGCAGGGCGTTGAGCACGTCGCGCATGCGCGGCGCGTTTCCGGAGCCGATGTTGTAGACCTCCCCGGGCTTCCCGCGTTCGATCGCGAGCAGGTAGGCGCGGGCGACGTCACGGACGTCGGTGAAGTCGCGCCTCGCGGCCAGGTTGCCGACTTTGAGCGTGGGTGCCTGCTTGCCCAGCTCGATGCGAGCGATCTGCTGCGCAAAGCCGGCGATGGCGAACTGCGGATCCTGTCGGGGACCCGCGTGATTGAACGGCCGCACCCGAACCACCGGCAGCTCCCGGCTCAGGTAGTACTGCAGCGCCAGCAGGTCCTGCGTCACTTTGCTCACGCCATAGGGCGTAATCGGCCGAAGCGGCGTGTCCTCGTGGAGTCGTCGCGTCCGCCCGTTGGGACGTCCGTACTCGTCGCCGGAGCCGATGGCCAGCAGCCGCGGCATCGGGTCCAGCCGAAGCAGGCCATCGAGCAGGTTGGCCTGCATGATGGCATTGGTGGCAATCGTGGCGCCAGCGTCGTTCCACGATGCGGCCGGACTGCTCAAGGCCGCGAGATGAAACACCCAACCCGGGCGGACCTGGCCCAGCAACACGTCGATCGTCGCTCGGTCGAGCAGGTCGACCTGGTGGGTGACCACCGCTTGCGCGAGCTCCGCCCGTGGATCGGGCACGGCCTGGCGGGTGGTGCCGTGGACCGTGTGCCGCCGTCGAATCAGAAGGTCAGCGAGATGGCTTCCGGCAAAGCCGTCGATGCCGGTGACGAGCGCGGTCTGGCCTTTAGCCGTCCTGCGACTCCACCACCTGCAAGCGCTGGATCCCCGCCTCGGCGGCGAGCAGCTCGGCCTTGTCGGTCCGCTCCCAGGGGAGGTCCAGGTCCGAGCGGCCGAAATGTCCGTAGGCGGCGGTCTGCTTGTAGATCGGCCGGCGCAGCTCGAGCTCGCGAATGATTTCGAGCGGGCTCAGGTCGAAATGCTTGTTCACGAGCTGCTCGATGGTCGCCAGCGGGACGCGCTCGGTGCCAAAGGTTTCGACGAAGATCGAAACCGGCTTGCGGATCCCGATGGCATAGGCGACCTGGATCTCACAGTGGGTTGCCAGCCCCGCGGCGACGACGTTTTTCGCGACATAGCGCGCGGCGTACGCCCCGGACCGGTCGACCTTGGACGGATCCTTGCCGGAAAAGCAGCCGCCCCCATGACGGGCGTAGCCGCCGTAGCTGTCGACGATGATCTTCCGCCCGGTTAGCCCGGCGTCGGCTCGCGGACCCCCGAGGACGAAACGGCCCGTGGGGTTCACGTGGATGGTGGTTGCCTGATCGATCATCTTTTCTGGCACCACCTGCTCGAGCACGAGCTCCCGCAGGTCGTCGCGGATGCGCTCGAGCGACACATCCTCCGTGTGCTGGGCTGACAGGACGACAGTGTCGATCCGGCGCGGCCGTCCATCGGCGTACTCGATCGTGACCTGCGTCTTGCCGTCGGGTCCGAGGTAGGGAAGCGTTTTATCCTTCCGCACCTTCGCCATCTGGCGCGCGAGCTGGTGCGCCAGCTGGATCGGCATCGGCATCAGTTCCGATGTCTCGTCGCAGGCAAAGCCGAACATCATGCCCTGGTCGCCTGCCCCGCCGGTATCGACGCCCTGGGCGATGTCGGGCGATTGCTTGTCGATCGACACGATGACCCCGACCGTGTCCGCGTCGAAACCAAAGCCGGGGTGGTCGTAGCCGGCTTTCTCGATCGTGTCGCGGATGATGTCGCGCATCTCGACGTAGGTGTCGGTGGTGATCTCACCGATAACGAAGGCCAGTCCGGTGGTCACGGCGGTCTCGCAGGCCACCCGCCCCAGCGGATCCCTGGCCATGATGGCGTCCAGGATCGCGTCGGAGATCTGGTCGGCGATCTTGTCCGGGTGGCCTTCGGTGACCGACTCGGAGGTGAAGAGGTGGCTGCCGCGCCTCATCGCGTTCCCGACTCCCAGCCGCTCAGATACTGTGCCTGCTCGGCGGTGAGGGAATCGATGGCGACGTGCATCGCGGCCAATTTTAGCCGAGCGATTTCGCGGTCGATCTCCTCCGGCACGGGATAGACGCGCGGCTCCAGCTCGCGGGCATGCGTGACCAGGTATTCGGCGCTGAGCGCCTGGTTGGCAAAGCTCATATCCATGACCGCCGCCGGATGGCCCTCGGCCGCAGCCAGGTTGACGAGGCGGCCCTCCGCCAGCACGAACAGCTTTCGCCCATCGGGCAGCCGGTACTCCTCCACCGAGGTGCGTACCGTCCGGACGCTCTCGGCCATGCTGTCCAGCGCGCTGAGGTTGATCTCGTCGTTGAAGTGTCCGGAGTTGGCCAGGATGGCGCCGCTCTTCATTGCCTTGAGCTGCGGCTCGTCGACGACGTTGATGTCGCCGGTCACCGTGACGAA
Source organism: Candidatus Dormiibacterota bacterium (assembly GCA_035716185.1). GTDB lineage: Bacteria > Chloroflexota > Dormibacteria > CF-121 > CF-121 > CF-13. The sequence goes on along the minus strand of DASTJZ010000067.1, from coordinate 6,284 downwards.
GATGTCGCCCTCCCTGGCCGCCTCGGCGATCGGCATGACGCGGTAGCCGTCCATCACCGCTTCCAGCGCCCGGACCGGATCGACCTCGGTGACGATCACGTGCGCACCCATCCCGCGAGCCCGCATCGCCAGGCCGCGGCCGCACCAGCCGTAGCCGCAGACCACGAACACCTTGCCGGCGAGCAGCACGTTGGTTGCCCGAATGATGCCGTCGATGGTGCTCTGGCCAGTGCCGTAGCGGTTGTCGAAGAAGTGCTTGGTCATGGCCTCGTTCACCGCAACGATCGGGTAGCGGAGAACCCGGTGCTCGGCCATGCTGCGCAGGCGAATCACACCGGTCGTGGTCTCCTCCGTGCCGCCGATGACGCCGTCGATCAGGTCGGTCCGGTCTTTGTGCAGCGCGGCGACCAGGTCGGCGCCGTCATCCATCGTCATCGTCGGCCGGTGCTCGAGGGCGGCCGCGATGTGCCTGTAATAAGTATCGCTGTCCTCCCCCTTGATCGCGAACACGCTGATCCCGTGGTGGGCAACCAGCGAGGCGGCCGCGGCGTCGGCGGTCGACAGCGGATTGGAGGCGCAGAGCACGAGCTCGGCGCCGCCCGCCGTCAGCGCCAGCGCCAGGTTGGCCGTCTCCGTCGTGACGTGCAGGCAGGCCGAAAGCCGCTGCCCTTTGAGCGGTTCATCGCGCTTGAACCGTTCCCGGATCTGCTGCAGGACGGGCATTTCCTGGGCGGCCCACTCGATCTTGCGCTGTCCCTCGTCCGCCAGCTTGAGGTCTTTGACCTCATAGCGCTGCGCCGGAATGGTAGCCACGATCAGGTGGCCCGAGCGCCGTCGAGAGAAATCATGTCCACAAGGGTACTCAACCGGGTTTCCACCTGCGGCATATCGGCCTGCATGATCCGGCGAACGCTGAAGTCCTCAACCGCCAGAGAGCCGAGCACGCTGCCGTACAGCATGCCGCGGCGCAGCACGTCGTCGCGGTCATGGCCGGTTCGGGCGATCATCCCGATCAGTCCGCCGGCAAAGGCGTCCCCGGCGCCGGTCGGGTCGCGCACGGTTTCGAGTGGGTGTGCCGGCGCCATGAACATCCGGTCCTTGGTGAACAGCAACGAGCCGTTCTCGCCCCGCTTGATGATCACGCAGCGCGGACCGTAGGAAAGAATCACCCTGGCCGCGGCTGGGAGGAATCGCTGCCCCGAGAACTGCACCGCTTCCTCGTCGTTGACGAGGACGCAGTCGACCCGCCTGAAGACGCGCTCCAACCCGGGACGGGCGGTGTCGAGCCAGAGCTTGATGGTGTCGCAGGCAACGAAGGTCGTCCTTTCGATCTGATCGAGCACTTCGAGCTGCAGCTCCGGCTGGATGTTCGAGAGGAAGACGATGCGGGAGTCCCGGTAGGCGGCGGGCAGCGCCGGGTGGAAATCCGCAAAGACGTTGAGCTGGGTATCGAGCGTCTCCCGCTCCTCGAGCCGAACGCCCGAATATCTTGCGGTCCAGCGGAAGGTCCGGCCCTTGCCTACCGCGAGACCTGTGAGATCGACGCCGCGCGATTCGAGCATGGCGCGATCCGCCGCCGGAAAGTCTTCACCGACCACGGCGACAAGCCGGATCGGGGCGAACATCGAGCCGGCCAAACAGAAATAGCTGGCCCCACCGCCGAGAATCTCGCTTGCGCTCTCGGTGGGCGTGTGCACCGTGTCGAGCGCGACGGACCCCACCACCAGAATCGGCTGCGCCGCGGCCGTCATTCTGGTGTCCATCAGAACTTCAGGTGGGACACGATGCGGTACTCCGCCAGGTTGTCCGCGCCCTTCAGAAATTTGAGCTCGATCAGAAAGGAGATCCCCACCACCTTGCCACCCAGCTGCTGCACCAAGCGCGCTGTCGCCCGGGCCGTGCCCCCGGTGGCGAGCAGGTCGTCGACGATGACCACCTGTTCGCCCGGCTTGATGGCGTCCTGGTGGATCTCGAGGATGGCTGACCCGTATTCGAGGGCATACGATTCCGAAATCTTCTGGCTCGGAAGCTTGCCCTCCTTGCGCACCGGGACGAAGCCGGCCTTCAGCAGGTAGGCCAACGCGCCACCGAAGATGAACCCGCGAGACTCGACCCCCACGATGAGGTCCACGGACTTTCCCCGGTAGGTCTCCGCCATGATGTCGACCGCCTGCCGAAAGGCATCCGCGTCCTGCAGCAGGGTGGTGATGTCTTTGAAAAGGATGCCCTCTCTGGGGAAGTTGGGCACGTCGCGGATCTTCTCCGCCAGCGCGCGCACGACCGCGCCATCGTCCGGCACGCCGAGTAGTTTAGGGTGGCCCCGGTCAGCCCGTCATCGGATCAGCGGGTGCCAAGGCCAGCGCGCAGGATGGCCCACTCCTCGGTGGTGAGGGCCCGCAGGACGATCAAGCTGGCGGTATACACGGCCGCCGCCACCAGGACCACCAGCGCGAGCGGCCACGATCGAATGACATAGATGACAATGCCCATCAGCAGCACGCTGCCCAGCACGCGCGCCACGCTCCCGATCAGCGATAGCGGCAACCGCTGCCGCCGCAACAGCCACCAGCCGCCCAGGAAGAGGGCCAATTCCGTCAAGGTCGCGCCGGCGGCTGCACCCAGGTAGCCGTAGAGCGGTATCAACACAAGGTTCAGTCCCAGGTTGACGGCCAGCGCGAACAGGGAGAGGCGCGTGAAGTCGAGCTGGCGATTCATCGCCGTCAGGGTGTAGATGAAGGCGTTATTGACGAAGAGCAGGGCGACGGACGGTGCCAGGAGCTGCAGCGCCGGGATCGCTTGGTCGAAGCCAGTGGGAGCCGCAAGGTGCACCAGCGAACGGGCGGTGAGGCCGATGCCGACCGCGAGCGGCAAGCCCAGCACGGCGAGCATCTTGTACGACTTCTCGTAGGCGAACGCCAGCTGCCGTCCGGCGCGGGCCGCCACCATCGAGAGCGCCGGGAACACCGCGCCCATGGCGGACTGGGGGATCCAGGCAACGGCATCGATAAAGCGGTTGGCCGCCGAGTACCAGCCGACCATCTGGAAGCCTTTGAAGAGCTGGAGCAACACCACGTCGAGCTGCGCGTACACGGTGGCGATGGTGAAGCCAAGCGCCAGGGGAATGCCGGCCGCAAGTAGGGTCCGCAACAGCGCCGGCTCCAGGCGGAGCGCCACCGGCTCGCGCCATCGCCAGCGAAGCACCCCGTAGGCGAACAGGCAGGTGAAGAGGTAACTGCCGGCGTAGACCCAGAGAAACGCATCCCAGGTGGCGTGTCGCTGAATGGCGATCAGGGTCAGGACCAGCAGCAGCGCCGCCTCCGCGACAATGGCGATCGCCTCGTAGATCAGCCTGCCGCGAATGTAGAACACGGCGCGCAGCAAGCTCGAGTAGCTGGTCGTCAGCAGCAAGGCGAAGCCGGCGATCGTGAACGGAAAGAGGGAGGGACTGATGACCCGCAGCACCGCCGCCAGTAACAGGAATGCGAGAAGGGACAGGAGGAGCCTGACGCTCAGCAGGTTGCCGAGATAGCGCCGAAGCAGTCGCCGGTCGCGCGACACGTCGCGGATGAAGACGGTCTGGAGCCCGAGGTCGGAAACGACCCCGAGCAGGGTCACGTAGACGACCATCGCCGCGAATCGACCGTAGCGCTCATCGCCGAGATTGCGGAGCAGCAGCACGACGACGATGAAGACGCCGAGCTTGGCCAGCGCCCGGGCCCCCACCACCAGCACGCTGTTACGCAGCGTGCGGGAGGCCAGGCGCTCACTCATCGGGCGAGATTGTAGTTGAGTTCAGACGTTACGTTTCGGAACCTTTACGGCTGGATCACCGTCTAATAAGCAAGGTGGTTGCGCGGATTGCCGGTCTCATTCTGGTCGGCGCGGCCCTGGCCGCGTGCTCCGGACCGGGTATCTTCGCGCCGTCATCTGGCAAGGTGAGCGGCCATGTTCTGATTCGGGCGTGCGGCGGCGCCAATCGCCCCGATCAGCCGGGCTGCCCGTCCCATCCGTTTGCCGGCGCCCGAATTTCCTTCAACTCGGGCGGAACCGTCGTCACGGCAACAGCCGATTCACAGGGCGCCTATCAGGTCCAGCTCCGGCCGGGCACCTACAGCGCGCAGGTCAATGCCGAACCGTTCTCGCGGGTTGCCGGACCACGCCAGGTCACGGTGACCGCGGGCAAGAGCGTCACCGCAGACTTCACCTACGTCGTCCAGCTTCTCTAACATCTCTGGATGGCGACGGCCACTGACGGCAAGCCCCGCGTCTTCAGCGGAATTCAGCCGGATGCCAGCCCGCACCTGGGCAATTACCTGGGCGCCATCCGCAACTGGGTGCGTAACCAGAACCGCTACGAGAACATCTTTTGCATCGTCGACCTGCATGCCATCACGCTGCCGCAGGATCCGGCGAAGCTTCGCGAATTCAGCCTCGAGCTGGCAGCGATCTATCTGGCCAGCGGCATCAGCGAGCAGGCCGCCATCTTCATCCAGTCGCAGGTGTCCGCCCACGCGGAGCTGGCCTGGGTTTTCGAGTGCTTCACGCCCATCGGCTGGCTCGAGCGGATGACGCAGTTCAAGGACCGCACGGTGCGGCAAGGGCGCGAACGGATCGGCGCCGGGGTGCTGACCTATCCGTCCCTGATGGCGGCGGACATCATGCTGTACGACGCCAGGTACGTCCCCGTGGGAGAAGACCAGCGGCAACATCTCGAGTACACGCGCGACATCGGGCAACGGATGAACCAGCGCTTTGGCAACATCCTGGTGATTCCCGATCCCCTCATCGAGAAGGCCGGTGCCGAGATCAAGGGCCTGGACGACCCGGAGAAGAAGATGAGTAAGAGCCTGGCGCGCGACTCGCCGGGTCACGCCATCTTCATGCTCGATCCGCCCGACGTCATCCGAAGGAAGATCGCCCGCGCCCAGACGGATACCCAACCCGAGGTTCGCTTCCCGGCCGGCCCAGGAATCATGAACCTGCTCGAGATCTACCGGACCATCCGGCAGAAAGAATGGCCTGACGTGGAAAAGGAATTCGCCGGCAAGCCGTACAGCGTGGTCAAGAGCGCGGTGGCCGATGCGGTGATCGAGGCGCTCGAGCCCATCCAGCGCCGCTACCGAGAAATCCGTTCCGATGACGACAACCTTCGCCAGCACCTGCAGCGCGCGGCGGAGCGTTTGACCCCGATCGCGAACGCGACGCTGGGGCGGGTCCAGAAAGCGGTCGGCTTACGCTAGGCCGCCGGCTTCCGAGCCTGGTTTCGCCCCTTGCCCTGAGCGGGGGATTGGCGGCGATGCTGGTGACGGTGGGGCGGGTCATTCACAGCGTGGTCACCCGAGGATCCTCCGGCCTCTTCAACGATTTCTACGACTACTGGGGCGCCGGGGTGCTGCTCAATCGCGGGCAGGACCCCTATGACATCGGCGCCCTGCACGCGGTGCAGCGAGCAGCCGGCCTTGCGACCGAAACTGGAACCGGCTACTCCTACCCGGTCTTTTTCGCCCAGCTGATGAGGCCGCTGGCGCTGCTTTCGCCCAACGCGGCAGCGTTCGTGTTTACCGGACTGAGCCTGCTGGCGTTGCTCTACGCCGTGGCCCTGCTGCTCGCCTCGATCCCTGAGCTGCACTGGCCGGTCGCGTTGCTGGGTGGCGCCGCAGCCGGGCTGTTTCCCCCGGTGATCGGCTCGGTCTACTTCGGCCAGGCCAACCTCTTTGTCCTGTTGTTGCTGGCGGTCGCCTATCGCTGTGTCAGCCCTGGACCCATGCTGGGTCTCGCCAGCGCGATCAAGCTCTATCCGCTCACGGGATTCATGGCCGTCGTGCTCGATCGACCACCGCGCTGGCGGCGGCTGTACCACGGCCTCGCCGTCCTGGTCATCCTCCTGTCTTTGCAGCTGACCGCGCCGGGGGCGGGCCTCTTCGGCCCGGCCGGCTCGTTTCTGTCCCCCGACACCTACTGGAGCAACGAGTCGATCAACGGCTGGCTCAGCCGGCTGGCGATTGCCTCCCCCTGGACCAGACCGCCCGATCCGGGCCTGCCGGTCGAGCCGCTGATGCTGGCGGCCGTGCTGATCCTGACCGCGCTCACGCTGCTGGTCTTGCTGCGCGCCCCCAACTATTCGTGGGAGGGCGCGCTCGCCCTGAGCCTCTGGCTCGGCACGGTCGCCGCACCCAAAAACTCGCTCTGGAATTTCACCCCGCTGCTGCTTGGCGTCGTCTTCGCCTGGACCCGGCTGCGCCGGCGCTGGTGGCTGTTCGGCGTGGGGATGGCTGGTTGGTTGC
>DASTJZ010000066.1:0-2894 GCA_035716185.1 Candidatus Dormiibacterota bacterium | reverse complement strand
CCTTTACGTCTCGCTGATCGCCTTCGGTTACAGCGCGAAGGACCACGAGCTGATCACCGAGCTGACCCGCATCCTCTTATTGCAACCGATCTTCCTGGGTGCGGGCGGGATGGTGATCGGGATCCTGACGGCCTATCAGCGTTTCTTCGCCCAGGCGCTGGCGCCACTCTTCTACAACGGATCCATCATCGTGGCGGCGGCGCTCTTCGCGCCCCACTACGGCGTCAGGGCACTCGCGGTTGGCGTCGTCGTCGGCGCCATGCTTCACCTTGGGGTGCAGCTACCCGCGCTCTGGCGCACGGGCTGGCGGCCGGTCGCCGCGCTGGGTTGGCAGGATCCGGGCGTTCGCAAAGTCGGACGGCTGATGTTTCCGATCGCGCTCGGGTTGGCCGCCGCTCAGGTCAATGTCTTCGTCGACACCATCCTCGGGACATCGTTGCCCCATGGCCGTGTCGCCGCACTGCGTTACGCCGATACCGTCGCGCAGCTTCCCCTCGGCACCTTCTCGCAGGCGCTTGCCTTCGTGCTCTTTCCGTTCCTGGCGCGGGATGCGGCGGTGCGCGCCATCGATACCATCCGCCACCGAACGTCGCTCGCGCTTCGGCTCAACATCTTCGTCCTGGTGCCGGCATCGGTTGGCCTGGCCATCATCGGGGTGCCGATCGTCGCGGTGCTCTTCGAGCGCGGTCAGTTCGGACAGCCATCGGTGCAGGAAACGGCCTATGCCCTGACCTTCTTCAGCCTCGGGCTCGCGGGCCAGGCCGCGACCGCTCTGCTGGTTCGGGTTTTCTATGCGCTGCAGGATGTGATGACGCCGCTGCGGATTTCGCTGGTGGTGATCGGCGTCAACCTGGCGACCAACGTCATCCTGGTGCGACTGCTCGCGCAGGGTGGCCTGGCGCTTGGAACCTCGATCGCCGCCACGCTGAATGCCATCCTGCTGGCCCGGGCCCTCCGTGCGCACCTGCATGGCCTCGATGGCCACGCCATCCTGGCAACGATCCGCCGGGCATTGATCGGCGTCATCCCAATGGCGCTGATAACAGCGGTGGCGGTGAACGTCATCACGCAGGGGTCATACCGAGGAGGGCTTCGCCCGTTGGTGGCCGTGCTGGTCGCCGTCGCGCTCGGCGCCGGGACCTACCTGGGGATACAGCTGGTGCTTCGAAGCGAAGAGCTGGGCGTTGTCTTATCCGTCGTCAGGCGCGACCAGCCGCGCGTGTAGGCTCGGTACGACGTGGCGCTGATCCTGCCTGCATACGCCAAGCTCAACCTGACCCTCGATGTCATCGGCCGCCGGCCCAACGGGTATCACGACATCGACTCGGTGATGCAGACGATTTCCCTACACGACCTGCTGTCCGTCGAGCGAACCGACTGCCGCGTCTTCGAGGTGATTGGTCCAGCCATCGAGGGCGAAAACCTGGTGCTGAAGGCCGCCCGCGAGCTGGAGGGCCACCTGGGGCGCGCTCTGCCGTTCACCATCCGTCTGTTCAAGCGGATTCCAATGGGCGCCGGCCTTGGCGGTGGCAGCGCCGACGCCGCCGCATTCTTGAAGGCTGCCAACCAACTGTATGACCTCCGGCTCAAACCCGAGGAGATGATCGAGGTGGCCACCGCAATCGGTCAGGACGTTCCCTTCTTTATCCGTGGCGGAACGGCGCACGCAACTGGCCTCGGTTCGACGGTCTCGCTGCTGCCGCCGGCCCCAGCGGAGTGGCGCTTCCTCGTGATTTGTCCAGCGATCCAGGTTTCGACGAAGGCCGTCTATGACGCCGTCGATGGCACCGAGCCGAGCGGGCGCCGAACTCCAGAACTGATCGAGCTGTTACAAACCTCCCTCCAGAGGAGGGGCGACCTGGACGAAATTTTCGGGAATGACCTGGAGCCCGTGACCCGAAGACTCTTTCCGGACCTGGAGCGGATCATCGAGAATTTGCGCGAGCCAATTCCGACGATCAGCATGACTGGGACTGGCTCGGCGCTATTTGCGGTGTTCGATAACCGCCGCGAAGCGAGGACGGCCTTTGCCGCGATCTCCAAGGTCCATGACGCCTGGCTGTGCCGGCCGGTGCCCGCCGGCTGATGCGGACGCGGCTCGGTGCCCGCGGCAGGGCAGCGCTTTGGGCCGGCAAGATCACGTCGGGTTTGAGCCGCGGGCTGCGACGTGGTGGCGGCACGACCTTGCCCGGCGACGTCTCGCGCTGGGTTGACCCGTCGATCCTGACGAAACTCTCACGATCGCTGAAGCAGGGCACGGTCGTGATTACCGGAACGAACGGCAAGACCACCACCGCGGCGTTGTTGCGCCACCTGCTGGAGGCCCAGGACGCACGCACCGTCGCCAACCAGGCCGGGGCGAATCTGATCTTCGGCGTCACGGCAGCCCTGGTCAACCAGACAAGCTGGGCGGGTGACCTGCCCGCCAGTGTCGGCATCTTCGAAATCGACGAGGCCAGCCTGCCTCGGCTGGTAACCGAAGTCGCCCCCGGCACGATCGTGGTGACGAATCTGTTTCGGGACCAGCTCGACCGATATGGCGAACTGGAGACCACCGCCGGCCATATCCGGCGCGCCCTGACGCAAGGACCCGAGGGCGTCACCGCCGTCCTGAACGCCGACGACCCGATGGTGGCGGCGCTCGGCGACGGACTGCCCCGCGTCGTTTACGCCGGGATCGACGATCCCTCGCTGCTCCGACCCGAGCTCAGCCATGGTGCCGACGCGAAGTTCTGCCCGCGCTGTGGCAGCGCCTTCATCTTCGACGGCGTTTATTTCGGTCATGTCGGCCACTATCACTGCCCAACCGGCGACTTCGACCGGCCGGTTCCGGATCTCAAGGCGACGTCGGTGCAGATCGAGGGGATGGAGCGGATGCGGCTCGAGGTCAGCGA